>JALZAI010000188.1 GCA_030948475.1 Actinomycetota bacterium | reverse complement strand
GCTGGGGCCTTCCCCGCCCGCCGGCGCCGGGCCGGCCGCTCGCCCGCCTCGGGCGCGACGAACAGGACAGCCGGTGCCACGCTGCCAGGCTCGGTCAGGGCCGCGCTCTCGGGCTGTTCGTCGGCGGTCTCGTCAGCGATCGCGTCGGCGCCCTGGTCCGTGGCCCGAAAGCTCTCGCGGACCCGCTCGGCGACGCTCTCCGCGACCGAGGAGGACGCGCTGGTGGCAGCCTCGTCCAGCTCGGCCAAGCGGGCCAGGATCACCTTGCTGGTGCGGCCCAGTTCCCTGGCAAGTGCCGAGACCCGCACTTTGGCAACCTTGGCCCTCGGTGCGGTCGGCTCGGCAGCACCGGCCGGACGCTTGGCCGCACGGTTGCCCGTCGGTGCGGCCTTCTTGGCACGCCTTCGGGGGCGTCCCTCGGCGGTGGCAGCCGGATCGCCGCCTGGGTGTGTGTCATCAACGAGCATGTGCTCGGGTCACTCCGTTCTCAACCCCCGGGCACGGTCGTCCAACGACGAACCGCGGCCGCACGAGGGCGGTTGTGGCCGGCGCCCTTCGAAAGTCGCCGGCGAAGTCTGCATCGGGTTCTTGCTGCTGTCCCAACGACAACCCGGTCTGGGTCGAGCTACAACGGCGTGGTCACGGCTGCACGGTCGGCGGCCAGCGGATCGCCGACCGCTCCCCTGGCGTCGAGCGGTCCCTGCGCCAGGCGCACTACCACCGGCGGTGCAACGAGGGCGAGACCGGCGACGCGACGCAGTGCTGCGAGGACGTCATCGGGCCGTACAGCTGGGGTGACCTGCCGGACGACCAACTCCATTATCGCACGAGGCGCGCCCTCGGGGTGACCGGTGCCGTTCGACACGTCGGCGGACAGCACCGCGCCGCGCGCGTCGATGGTGCGCGTCCCGCCCTTGGTGGGCCGCTCGACCTCGAGCGAGTCGCAGGCCAGAAAGGCTGCGACGGCGCCGCTGACGGCTGCGTGATCCGCGGGCAGTTCCAGTCGCCAGTGCGAGGCCTGCACGCGCTCGGCCAGCGATCCCGGGCCGGCCGGGACGGCCTCGACGATGTCCAGGCCGTCCGGCAGCGCGGCGTCGATCGCCGTGCACAGTTGCACCGGATCGACAATGCGGGCCAGGCCGATCTCGAGGTACTCGGCCTCGCTGGCGACCCCGGTGGGCGCGGCGCCGACGTAGCTGATCTTCGGATGGGGGCTGAAGCCGGCCGAGTACGCCATCGGCGCCTCGGCGCGGCGCAGCGCCCGCTCGAACGCGCGGGCGAAGTCGCGGTGCGAGGTGAACCGCAGCCGGCCCCGCTTGGCGTAGCGCAGCCGGATCCGCTGCACCACCGGCGGGGGTGGCGGCCCGGACGGGACGCGCCGCGCCATCAGCTCCGCCCGTCCCATCTGCCCAGGTCCCATCTTCTGCGGCCCCGTATGCCGAGTTCGGGCCTGACGAGGACGGGCCTCACGAGCGCGGGGCGGACGGGGCGAGCGGCAGCAGCGCGCGACCGGTCGGTCCTACCTGGATGTCGGTGCCCAGGTTCGAGCACACGCCGCAGTCGAAACACGGCGTCCAGCGGCAGTCGTCCTGCTCGAACTCGCCGAGCGAATCCTGCCAGTCGTCCCAGAGCCACTGCTTGTCCAGCCCGGAGTCGAGGTGGTCCCAGGGCAGCACCTCGTCGCCGTCGCGCTCGCGAGTGGTGAACCAGGCGAGATCGGCCGTCCCGCGCAGCTCGGCGGCGGCCGCGGAAACCCAGCGCTCATAGCAAAAGTGCTCGGACCAGCCGTCGAAGCGCCCGCCGTCGCGCCAGACCCGTTCGATCACCGCGCCCACCCGGCGGTCGCCGCGGCTGAGCAGTCCCTCGACCAGCGACGGCTCGCCGTCGTGGTAGCGCAGGCCCACGTTGCGGCCGAGCGAGCGCTCGGAGTTGATCGCCGCCCGCAATTTGCGCAGCCGCGTGTTCACGGTCTGCGGGTCGCACTGGGCGGCCCACTGGAACGGCGTGTGCGGCTTCGGCACGAACCCGCCGATCGACACGGTGCAGCGGATGTCCAAGCTAGCTGTGACCCTGCGCCCGGCGCGGATGACGTCGTGCGCCAGTTCCGCGATCTCGAGGACGTCCTCGTCGGTCTCGGTGGGCAGCCCGCACATGAAGTACAGCTTCACCTGGCGCCAGCCCTGCGCATACGCGGTCGAGACGGTGCGGATCAGGTCGTCCTTGCTAACCATCTTGTTGATCACCCGGCGCAGCCGTTCCGAGCCGCCCTCGGGCGCAAACGTCAGCCCGGAGCGGCGGCCGTTGCGGCTGAACTCGTTGGCCAGGTCGATGTTGAACGCGTCGACTCGGGTGGACGGGAGCGACAGGCTGATCTTGTCCTCGGCGTAGCGGTCGGCAAGCTGCTTGGACAGCTCGCCGATCTCGGAGTGGTCGGCGCTCGACAGCGACAGCAGCCCGACCTCCTCGAATCCGGTCGCGCGCAGGCCCTGCTCGACCATCGAGCCGATCGTGTCGATCGAGCGCTCGCGGACCGGGCGGGTGATCATGCCGGCCTGGCAGAAGCGGCAGCCGCGGGTGCAGCCGCGGAAGATCTCCACCGACATCCGTTCGTGCACCGACTCGGCGAGCGGGACAAGCGGGGTCTTCGGGTAGGGCCACTCGTCGAGATTCATGACGGTGTGCTTGCTCACCCGCTCCGGGACGCCGGCCCGGTTGGGGCGCACTGCCGCGATCCGTCCGTCGGGCAGATAGGTGACGTCGTAGAAGCGCGGGACGTAGACGCCACCGGTCGCAGCCAGGCGCAGCAGCAGCTGCTCGCGGCCGCCGGGGCGTCCGGCCGCCTTCCAGTCCCGCACCAGGTCGGTGATCGCGCCGACGACCTGCTCGCCGTCCCCGAGGACCGCCGCGTCGACGAAGTCGGCGATCGGCTCGGGGTTGAACGCGGCGTGCCCCCCGGCGAGGACGATCGGATGCTCATCGGTGCGCTCGGCGGCGTGCAACGGGATGCCGGCGAGATCCAATGCGGTGAGCAGGTTCGTGTAGCCGAGTTCGGTGGCGAACGAGACCCCGAGCAGGTCGAACGCGGCGACCGGGCGATGCGCGTCGACGGTGAACTGGCCGATCCCGTGCTCGCGCATCAGCGCCTCGAGGTCGGGCCAGACCGAGTAGCTGCGCTCGGCCAGCGCATCCGCTCGCTCATTGATCACTTCGTAGAGGATCTGCACGCCCTGGTTGGGCAGGCCCACCTCGTAGGCGTCCGGATACAGCAGCGCCCAGCGCACCGGGACCGCGTCCCAGGCCTTGGTGTGAGCGTTGAGCTCGCCGCCGACGTACTGGATCGGCTTGCTGACGCGCGGCAGCAACGGCTCCAGCTTCGGGAATAGAGACTCCACGCCTGTTGATGCTACGGCCGGGTCCTGTTTTCCCTCGCAGTCGCCGGTTCGCCGCAGCGCAACCGGCAGCCTGGAGGTAAAACAGCGTCGGACGGACCTGCCAGGATCGCGGGTGTGCGCACGGTGCCCCCTCAGCTGCTCGTGCTGGGCGGCATCGGCTCGGTGCAGTTCGGCTCGGCGTTCGCCGACACCCTGTTCCCGCAAGCCCGTCCCGGCGGCGTGGTGTTCCTGCGCCTTGCCCTCGCGGCGCTGATCCTGCTCGCCGTTGCCCGGCCCAGCCTGCGGGGGCGGACCCGATCCGACCTGGCCGCGGTCATCGCGTACGGGCTGATCCTTGCCACGATGAACTGGTCGTTCTACGAGGCGCTGGACCGCCTGCCCCTCGGCGTCGCGGTGACCATCGAGTTCACCGGCCCACTCACGGTCGCGGTGGCCGGCTCGCGGCGGGCGCTCGACCTGTTCTGGGTCTCGCTGGCCGGGGGCGGCGTCGTGCTCCTGGCGCTGCGCGGCGACCGGCACGGGGTCACCGCCCTGGGCGTGCTGCTCGCGCTTACCGCCGGCGCTTGCTGGGGCGGCTACATCCTGGTCTCCAAGCGGGTCGGTAAGTCGTTCGCGACGCTGGACGGGCTCTCTATCGCGTGTGGCATCGGGGCACTGCTCGTGCTGCCGGCCGGCATCGTCGAGGGCGGTGCGGCTCTCGGCCGGCCCAGTGTCATCGCGGGCGGCCTCGGGGTGGCGTTCCTGTCTTCGATCGTCCCGTACTCGCTGGAGCTGATGGCGCTGCGCCGCATCAGCGCGTCCAGCTTCGGGCTGTTGATGAGCCTCGAGCCTGCGGTCGCGGCGCTGGCCGGCGTCATCGTGCTCGGTCAGCCGTTGACCGGAATCCTGCTGATCGCCGTCGTAATGGTGATCGCGGCCAGTATCGGGACCACCCTCGCCCAGCGCCGTCCCGACCCGACCAAGGTGGACCTGGCCGCGGGCCCGCAGTAGCTACTCCGCCACGGACGAGCGATGCACCGCTTCCATGACGCCGACGGCCAACGCCTGCGCGAACATCGACGATCCGCCGTAGGAGACGAAGGGCAGGGGCAGCCCCGTCACCGGCATGAGACCCAGGTTCATGCCGATGTTCTGGAATGCCTGGAACGCGAACCAGCACACGACGCCGACCGCGATCAACTGCCCGGGCCGGTCGGCGCGACGGGCGATACGCAGCCCGCGCCAGCACAGCACAGCGAAAAGGGCGATGATCACCGTCGCGCCGACGAGCCCGAACTCCTCACCGGCGACCGAGAAGACGAAGTCGGTGCGCTGCTCCGGCACATAGCCGCCGTTGGTCTGCGGACCGCGGAACAGTCCGGTGCCGAACAGCCCGCCGTTGGCGATGGCGATGTGCGCCTGGGTGATGTTGTAGGCCACGCCCTGGACGTCGCGGTTCGGGTTGATGAAGGACGCGAACCGCGCCAGCTGATAGTCGGCGAGCAGTCCGCTCTGTACCGCAACAACCGCCACGACGACGGCGACGATCAGCAGCCCGACCGTCCACCGCGCGCGCACGCCGGCCGCGAGCAGGACGCCGAACGCCGCTGCGGCGAGCACCATGGCCGACCCGAGGTCGGGCTGGAGCGTGATCAGCCCGACCGGCAGGGCGATCAGTCCCAATGCCAGCACCACGTCGAGCGAGGTCGGCGGGCGGGACGGATCGCGCGCGCGGGCCCGCTTGGTGAACAGCACCGCGAGCCCGAGCACCAGGCCCAGCTTCATGAACTCCGAGGGCTGCACCTCGAAGCCGCCGCCCAGCCGGATCCAGGCATGCGCGCCGTTGACCGTCGTTCCGAACGGGAACACCATCAGCAACCCGAGCACCGCGGCGAGATAGCAGACCGGGCCGGACATCTGCAGCAGCCGGCCGTCCAGCCGGGACGCCGCAATCATGAGCACCGCGGCGATCAGGACATTGCTCAGGTGCCGGTACAGATAGCCATTCGGGTCGTTGCCAGCGACGCGTTCGGCGTCGCGGGTTGCCGCCCAGACGAGCAGTGCGCCGACGAGGGCCAGGGCGAGCGCGGCGGCGGCGAGCAGCCAGTCGAATCCGGCGCCGCGGCGACCGCGCGCGGGCGCGCCCGAGACCAGCGCGAACGGTGCGCGCGGATCCCGCGCTGTCAAGCTCATGGATTGGCCCAGTTCATCGGCCCGTCACCGACGCGATCGTGGGCAACTTCGCAAACGGTTGCTGGCTCACCACCGCCTTGCGACCGACGCCGAAGATCCCGTCCCACACCCGCTTGAGCATCGGGCCCGCGGCGAAGGCGCCCGTCCCACCCTGCTCGATCATGCCGACCATCACGAACTTTGCGTGTGGTGTTCCCCTGCGGTCCGTGGTCATCGGCCCCCAGGTCGCCAGCCAGGACGTGTCCTTCTTGCCGTACACCTCGGCCGTGCCCGTCTTGCCGCCGATCCGGTTACGGTATGGCGACTGAAGGTAGGCGAACGCGCCGGACACCGCCCAGCCGCGACTGAAGCTCAGCGACTTGATGATGTAGTTGCGCACGTACTGGCCGACCGGCACCCGGTTGCGGACCTTCGCGTGAATCGTCCGGACCAGCTTGCCGTTGCCGTCGAGCACCGCCCAGCCCAGCGTGGGTTCGAGGATGCGCCCACCGTTGACGAGTGCCGAGTAGGCGATCGCCAGTTGCAGCGGCGACATCGTCGTCTCGCCCTGACCGATGGCCATGTCGGCGTTGTCGCCGGCGCGGTAGCGCCACCCGTCGGTGCAGTTCTCCGAGGCGAGCTTGGTGAGGTACGCGCGCTGGCCGGCGTCCTTGATCGCTGGAAAGGCGCGCTTGGCGTCCCGGCAGTACTGCGCACGGTTGGCCTTCCAGCGCGCCAGCCGGGTTTCGCGGTTGGCGAACGAGCCGGCGGCCTGCTCGTTGCGCGGGAGGTCGATACCCGGCGCGGTGCCGACGCCGTACTGCCGGGCCATCCGCTGCAGCCACTCGTGGGCCGGCTTGCCCTGCCCGAGCCGGCGCTGGTCTGCGTAGTACTCAGCCGCGGCCGGGGCGTAGAAGAACGTGTCGCAGGAGTAACCCAGCGCGTCCTGCAGCGTGATCGGGTAGCCGAAGGACTCGCCCTGGAAGTTCGTCTTCACCCGCCCGTCGATGGACAGCGCGCTGGGACACGGGTACGCGTTGTCCAGCGAGATCTCGTGGTGCCGCACTATCGAGGACGTCGTGATCAGCTTGAATGTCGAGCCGGGCGCGTACTGTCCCGCGATCGCCCGGCTGACCAGCGGATCGGCGGCCGACGGCGCGGTCAGCTTCTGGTAGTTGCGCGCCGAGATGCCACCGACGAACACCTGCGGGTTGTACGTGGGGTAGCTCGCCGCCGCGATCACTCTGCCGTTGTCGGGATCCATGACGACGACGGCTCCGCCGGTCGCCGGCAAGCCCAGCTTTCGCGAGTCGTGCAGCTGCTGCAACAACGACTGCTCGGCCAGCTGTTGCACCCGCGCGTCGATGCTCGTGACCAGTGTGTCGCCCTGCACCGGCGGGGTGTACGCGCCGTCCGCGACCGTATGGCCCTGCGGGTTGAGTCGGACGACCAGCGCGCCGTCGCGGCCGCGCAGCGCCGTATCGTACTGCTGTTCGAGCCCGGACACCCCGATCGTGTCGGCGTCGGTCAACGCGGGATCACGCGTGCGGTCCGCGGCGGTGATCTGCCCGGTGTAGCCGAGGACGTGCGCGGCCAACGTCGCGTTCGGGTAGTGCGGCAGGCTCGTCGTCTCGACCGCGACACCCGGGTAGTCCTCGCGGTGCTCGCTGATCGCCAGCAGGACGTCCGAGCCGACCCCGGTTGCGACCGGGACCGGCTGGTAGGGCTGACCAGTCCAGCACGGCGCCGCCACCTTGGGTGAGCAGGTGCGGATCTCCTTGGCGAGCCGGGCCGGATCGACGTGCAGCAGGTGCCCCAGCTTCGAGAGCGCGGCCGAGCCGTGGGCGGGCAGGCGCTGCAGCAGCTCGGCGTCGACGGTCAGGACGCGCGTCGTGGTGTTGTCGACGAGCGGATGCCCGCTCGCGTCGACGATCCGGCCGCGCGGCGCGGGTACGACGATCTTGCCGTCGTGCAGCAGTCCAGCACTCTGGTGCGGCTTGTTCGGATCGAGCAGCTGGACGTAGTAGAGGCGTCCGAACAGGGTGAGCGTCATCGACGTGATCAGCACGACGATCATCGTGAACCGCCGCGCCTGCGGCCGGCGGTTCACCGGTGCGCTCCGAGCAGCGATGTGGGCTCGCTCGCCCGAGAACCGCGCAGCGAGCCGGTGTGCAGGAACGCCCGCGTGATCGGGACGACGGCGAGGGCGAGCAGCGCGTCACCCACCAGCGTCGGGATGCTCGTACTCGCAGCGCGCGAGGCCGTCGCACCGTCCGCGTGCAGCACGGTGAGCAGCAGTGTCGCGAACGCGGCGCCCACGGCGCAGACCACGGCAGCGACCGCCGCGTCGCGCCGGACGGTCCCGCGGTTGGCGGCCAGCCCGCACACCAGCCCGACCGCGAGCCAGCACAGCGCGAGCACACCCGCCGGGTGCAGCGAGGCGAGATCGGCCACCAACCCGGCGGCGAACCCGTACGCCATCCCGGACCCGGGTCCGTCCACCAGCGCGATCGCGGCCACGGTTAGCGCCGGCAGGCTGACGGGCGCGGGCAGGGTCAGTGGGGCGACCAGGGTCGCCTGTAACAGCATCGCCGTCAGCATCGACGTGATCGCGGCGATCGCCCGTGAGCGGGTCACCGGCCACCCGCCATCCTGGTCGCGTCCGGCGCCTGCACGATGACGCCCACCAGGTCCAGCGCCGTGGGGGACGTCTGGGGGGTCACCGAGGCCCGCGTCGTTCCGTCCGGCGCTGTGTGCACCGTCCGCACGGTGCCGAGCGCGAGGCCTGCGACGAATCGGCTCCGCCCGGACGGACCGGTGACGAGCTGGTCGCCGACACGCGCCGTCGCGTGCGGGTCCAGCGGGACGAACGTGTAGCCGTCGACGCCCCCTCCGGTGGCCACTCCGAGCTGGCCCGAGGACCGATCGCGCACGCCGACGCCGGACCCGGGGTCGACCGCGAGCAGCACCACGCTGGACGACCGGTCGGCACGCAGTACCCGCCCGACCAGCCCGTAACCGTCGGTCACGGTCTGCCCGGCCCGCACCCCGCTCGTAGCGCCGATCCCGAGAGTCACCGTCCAGTCGAACCCCTGACCGGCACTCAACGCGGCGACCCGCGCAGGCACGACCTGGTACCCGCCGGACGCCTCGGCAAGCCGCAGCTTCGTGAGCGAGCGGGCGGTCGCACGGTCGACCCGTGCGTCGGCGAGTTCCTTGCGGAGCAGGGAGTTCTGGTGCGTGAGGTCGCTGACCTGCTGCTCGTTGGACGCAGCGTGGGGGACGCCCTGGACGAAGCGGCGCACCGGCCCGAGCACGGTGTCCGTCCCGCGATAGAGCGAACCGAGCGCCCCACGCACGCCGCCGTGCGCGCTCGAGAGCCCGGAACCGCCCACGTCCAGGGTGATGAAACCCAACGCGAGCACGACGAGAGTCACCGCTGCCACCCGCTGGCGTCGAGTGAGCCGCCGCATGGAGTCGGCCACCGTCAGCGGCGGTGGCCGTCGACGACGACCTTCTGCAGCTGGTCGAAGTGCTCGACAACGGTGGCGGTCCCCAACACGACCGAGTCGAGGGGACGCTCGGCGACCAGCACCGGGATGCCGATCTCGTGCTGGAGCCGCGCGTCCAGTCCGCGCAGCAGCGCGCCGCCGCCGGTGAGCACGATCCCGCGACCGACCAGATCACCTGCGAGTTCGGGTGGGCAGCGGTCGAGCGTCGAGCGGACGGCCGAGACGATGCGGGCGATCGGCACCTCCATCGCCTTGCGCAGCTCGTCCCCCGAGATGGAGACGTTCCGGGGCAGTCCGGTGCCGACGTCGCGTCCCCGGATCTCGGCCTTCCTGGGGCCGGCCACCGGGAACGCCGAGCCGACCGAGATCTTCAGCTCCTCCGCCGTGCGCTCGCCGATCAGGATCGAGAACTGCGCACGCACGTGATCGACGATCGCCTGGTCCAGCGCGTTGCCGGCGACCCGCAGCGATGTGGCTGCGACGATCCCGCCGAGCGCGAGCACCGCGACCTCGGTGGTGCCGCCGCCGATGTCGATGACCATCGACCCGGACGGCTGGTTGACCGGCAGCCCGGCCCCGATCGCCGCCGCCATCGGCTCGGAGATGATGTGCACCCGCCGCGCGCCGGCTGCGTAGGCGGACTCGCTGACGGCCCGCTGCTCGACGCCCGTGACGCCGGACGGCACGCACACCACGATGCGCGGACCGGTGAAGGCGCCGCGATGGCGCAGCACCTTGCGCACGAAATAGCGCAGCATCTCGGCGGTGAGCTCGTAGTCTGCGATCACCCCGTCGCGCAGTGGACGAACGGCGCTGATGTGCCCCGGCGTGCGTCCGATCATCCGCTTGGCCTCGGCGCCCACTGCGACCACCGTGCCGCTACTCGTGTCGACGGCGACCACGGACGGCTCGTCGAGCAGGATGCCCCGTCCGCGCGCGTACACCAGCGTGTTCGCCGTCCCGAGGTCGATAGCGAGATCGCCGCCGAGCAGGTCACCGCCACGCTGCGAGATCGACGACAGCCGACTCAGCGCGGTGATCGTCACGTCGGCGCCCTTCCCGAGACCCGGTGACCGGCCCAGGACGGGGACGGCCTGTGCGGATCGTAAAGTCGCGCGCGGGTGAAACCCTGCTGCGACGCGCGGTGAAGGGGTTACCCCTGTGACTCGTGTGACTCGGCTACGGCCACCTTTCGCGCGTTTTCCCGATCACGACTCCAGGGACGGGAACCAGAGGCCGATCTCGCGCTGCGCCGACTCGGGCGAATCTGATCCGTGCACCAGGTTCTGCTGCACGGCGAGTCCCCAGTCGCGGCCCAGATCCCCGCGGATGGTGCCCGGCGCGGCCGAACTCGGGTCGGTCGCGCCGGCCAGCGAGCGGAATCCCTCGATCACCCGTTCTCCCTCGGCGATCACCGCCACCACTGGTCCGGACAGCATGAACTGCACCAGCGGCTGGTAGAACGGCTTGTCCAGGTGCTCAGCGTAGTGCTGCGCGAGCAATTCGGGAGTCGCCGAACGCAGCTCGAGGGCGAGGATGCGGTAACCCTTCGCCTCGACGCGCCGGATCACCTCCCCGACGCAACCGCGGGCCACCCCGTCAGGCTTGACCAGGATCAGCGTCCGCTCCGTCATGATCGAGCCTCGGTGTGCCCGCACATGATCAGTAACCTTACTCAACTGTGAGCGAAAACGAACGCTTCGCCGTCGTGATCGAGGACGACGACGACTCCGTCGACCGTTCCGCCTCTAAACCGGCGCTGCGCAACGCGAGCAGCAACATCGCGCGGATGTCGCATCGTCGTCTGCGACCAGAACGCTGGTGCGGGCCGGATCGGCAGCGGACAACGGAACTTCCTGTTCTCGGCGGAGACGAGCGCGACCGGACTCAGATCGATGCGGGCTCGGATCGACCCGTCACGAGATGAACAGCCGAGCCCCACTCGGCGTCCCCACCAGCTCGTGACGCAGGAAAAGCAGCCGCACCCAGACTCCCGCGAAGATCACCGCGATCACGAGCAGGGCGAGGAGCCAGACACCGGTCAGCAGGAACGCAACCTGCAGTCCCGAGCCCACGCCGATGCCATAGGGACGGCGCAGCAATCCGGCCGCCAGTACCAGGCATACGGCCAGGCCGATGAGCAGGACGGTGCGGGTCGTGCCGAGTCCGGTGCTGGTGAATGCGATCGCCCGCGGGACGAGGAGGGTTACCAGCGCTTCGAGCCCGAGAAGCGCGGCGAGGACGCCGCGGGTGGCGCGGTCGGCGCGCCTGGCTCGTTCGGCAACCTGTGCCGGAGTCGGCTGCGGCGCCGGCGCACTTACGTTGGGTCCAGGCTCGCTCAAGCCTGGCCCCCGGGCGTCCCGAGCAGGGTCCGCGCGTCGCCGGCGGTGATGACCGATCCGGTGACCAGCACGCCGGATCCGGCCACGAGGTCGTCGTCGCTCTCCTCGGCCAGGCGCACTGCAGTCTCGAGCGCGTCGTCCAGGCGGGGCTCGACGCTGACCCGGTCCGGCCCGAACACGGCCACGGCGGCGCGCGCCAGTTCGTCGACCGGTAGCGCACGCTGCGAGGAATTCTGGGTGACCACGATCTCGTCGACGGCCGGCTCGAGATGCTCGAGCATCCCGCCGAAGTCCTTGTCGTCGAGCACCGCGACGACGGCTACGACGCGCCGGAAGTCAAATGCCTCATCGAGAGCGGCGACCGTGGCGGCCATGCCGTGCGGGTTGTGTGCTGCGTCGATCAGGACGGTCGGCGCCGACCGGACGGGTTCGAGACGTCCTGGGGAGCGGGTCGCGGCGAAGGCCGAGCGGACGACGTCGACGTCGACCCTCCCGGTCCGCTCGCCCGCACCGAAGAACGCCTCGACAGCGGCGAGCGCGCAGGCCGCGTTCTGCGCCTGATGCGCCCCGTGCAGCGGCAGGAACAGGTCCGGATAGACGCCGCCCAACCCCTGCAGGCTGATCACCTGCCCGCCGACCGCGACCAGACGCTCTGCGACGCCGAACTCCAGCCC
>JALZAI010000178.1 GCA_030948475.1 Actinomycetota bacterium | reverse complement strand
AGCCGCAGGTGGCCTACCGCGAGACGATCCGCCGGATTGTCGAGCGCGAGGATCTGACCTACAAGAAGCAGACCGGTGGGTCCGGCCAGTACGCCAAGGTGCAGATCCGGCTCGAGCCGCTCGAGCTGACCGCGGACGGACCGTCCTACGAGTTCGCGAATGCGGTCACGGGTGGCCGCATCCCGAAGGAGTTCATCCCGTCCATCGATGCGGGTGCGCAGGAGGCCATGCAGTACGGCATCCTGGCCGGCTACCCGCTCGTCGGGGTGAAGATGACGCTCACCGACGGCGGATACCACGACGTCGACTCGTCCGAGATGGCGTTCAAGATCGCCGGTTCGATGATCTTCAAGGCCGCCGCTCGCAAGGCCGACCCGGCGCTGCTCGAGCCGATGATGGCCGTCGAGGTCATCACGCCCGAGGACAACATGGGCGATGTGATCGGCGACCTGAACTCCCGTCGCGGCCACATCCAGTCGATGGACGAACGCAGCGGCGCCCGGGTACTCAAGGCGCTCGTCCCGTTGTCGGAGATGTTCGGCTACGTGGGCGACCTGCGCTCCAAGACGCAGGGACGAGCCAGCTACTCGATGGTCTTCGACCGCTACGCCGAGGTTCCGCAGAGCGTGGCGAAGGAAATCATCGCGAAGGCAACAGGCGAATAGCACCACGTTCAACAAAGTCCAGAAGTCGCCGGGGCGAACAGAACCGGCACAATCCTGAAGGGATCCACAGTGGCGAAGGCCAAGTTCCAGCGGACGAAGCCGCACATCAACATCGGGACCATCGGTCACATCGACCATGGCAAGACGACGCTGACGGCAGCGATCTCGCGAGTGCTGCATGACAAGTACCCGGAGATGAACCCCAGCACCGAGACGTTCGACCAGATCGACAAGGCGCCAGAGGAGCGGCAGCGCGGTATCACGATCTCGATCGCGCATATCGAATACCAGACCGAGGCGCGTCACTATGCGCACGTCGACTGCCCCGGGCACGCCGACTACATCAAGAACATGATCACCGGTGCCGCCCAGATGGACGGCGCGATCCTGGTCGTGGCCGCGACCGACGGCCCGATGCCGCAGACCAAGGAGCATGTGCTGCTCGCCCGTCAGGTCGGCGTCCCCTACATCGTCGTGGCGCTGAACAAGGCGGACATGGTCGACGACGAGGAGATCATGGAGCTCGTCGAGCTCGAGGTACGCGAGCTCCTGACGCAGTACGAGTTCCCGGGCGATGACGCTCCGGTCGTCAAGGTCTCGGCGCTCAAGGCGCTCGAGGGCGACGCCCAGTGGGGCGAGTCCGTCATGGAACTGATGAACGCTGTCGACGAGTCGATCCCGCAGCCGGTACGCGAAACCGAGAAGCCGTTCCTGATGCCTGTCGAGGACGTCTTCACGATCACCGGCCGGGGCACCGTCGTCACCGGGCGCATCGAGCGCGGTGTGCTGAAGGTCAACGAGACTGTCGACATCGTCGGCATCCATCCGACCAAGCAGACCACCACGGTGACCGGCATCGAGATGTTCCGCAAGCTGCTCGACGAGGGCCGAGCCGGTGAGAACGTCGGTCTGCTGCTGCGCGGGATCAAGCGCGAAGAGGTCGAGCGTGGCCAGGTCGTGATCAAGCCGGGCACCACTACGCCGCACACGAACTTCGACGCGAACGTCTTCATCCTGTCCAAGGACGAGGGAGGGCGGCACACGCCCTTCTTCAACAACTACCGTCCCCAGTTCTACTTCCGCACCACCGACGTGACCGGTGTCGTGACCCTCCCCGAGGGAACCGAGATGGTCATGCCGGGTGACAACACCGAGATGTCGGTCGAGCTGATCCAGCCGATCGCCATGGAGGAGGGGCTGCGCTTCGCCATCCGCGAGGGCGGCCGCACGGTCGGGGCCGGACGCGTTACCAAGATCGCGCAGTAGGCGGGGCGGCGGTCGGAGCGATCCGGCCGCCGCCGCGTGCAGTGTGCACCACCGCTCTCCGCCGGCCCGGCGGGCGAGCTCGATCCTGAGTCGCAGCAGACGAGAACAGTGAAGGTGAGTCAGCCACCATGGCGGGACAGAAGATCCGCATCCGGCTCAAGGCCTACGACCACGAGGCCATCGACGCCAGCGCTCGCAAGATCGTCGAAACGGTAACCCGGACCGGCGCCCGCGTCGTCGGCCCGGTGCCGCTGCCGACCGAGAAGAACATCTACTGCGTCATCCGCTCGCCACACAAGTACAAGGACAGCCGCGAGCACTTCGAGATGCGCACCCACAAGCGGCTCATCGACATCCTCGACCCGACACCGAAGACGGTGGACGCGCTGATGCGTATCGACCTCCCGGCGTCGGTCGACGTGAACATCCAGTAGGCGAGAAGGACATGGCAGAACATACGACGGGGATTCTGGGCGAAAAGCTCGGCATGACCCAGGTCTTCGACGAGCACAACCGGATCGTCCCGGTCACCGTCGTCAAGGCCGGGCCATGTGTCGTCACCCAGATCCGGACTCAGGACAAGGACGGCTACACCGCCGTTCAGCTCGCCTTTGGTCTGATCGACCCGCGCAAGGTCACAAAGCCGGTGGCCGGGCACTTCAAGGCCGCCGAGGTCACCCCGCGCCGGCACCTGGTCGAGGTCCGCACCGACTCGATCGAGGGCTACACGATCGGCCAGGAGCTCGGCGCGGACGTGTTCGAGCCGGGCAACCGCGTCGATGTCAGCGGCACCACCAAGGGCAAGGGCACCGCCGG
Source organism: Actinomycetota bacterium (assembly GCA_030948475.1). Lineage (GTDB taxonomy): Bacteria > Actinomycetota > Actinomycetes > Mycobacteriales > Jatrophihabitantaceae > JALZAI01. Next base: position 2,755 of record JALZAI010000178.1, on the reverse strand, counting down.
CGTCATGAAACGCCACGGCTTTCACGGCCTCGGCGCCGGGCACGGTACGCAGCGCAAGCATCGCTCACCCGGTTCGATCGGCGCCTGCGCGACGCCGGGCCGAGTCTTCAAGGGGCTCCGGATGGCCGGTCGGATGGGCAACGAGAAGGCCACGACCACCGGCCTCACGGTGCACAAGGTCGATGCCGAGCGCGGGCTGCTGCTCATCAAGGGCGCCGTCCCTGGCCCCAAGGGCGGCCTGCTGCTCGTCCGAACCGCATCGAAGGGGATCTGATCCGGTGACGCTCTCACTGACCGTGCAGAATCCCGCCGGGGATTCAGCCGAGACCACGGGCGCCTCGACGATCGAGCTGCCCGCCGAGGTGTTCGACGTCGAGACCAACGTCGCGCTGATCCACCAGGTCGTCGTCGCCCAGCTCGCTGCTGCGCGCCAAGGCAGCGCGTCCACCAAGACGCGCGGTGAGGTCCGGGGTGGAGGCAAGAAGCCTTACCGGCAAAAGGGCACCGGCCGCGCCCGCCAGGGCTCGACCCGGGCACCGCAGTTCGCCGGCGGCGGCGTCGTCCACGGCCCGAAGCCACGCAGCTACGAGCAACGCACGCCGAAGAAGATGAAGGCCGCGGCACTGCGCGGCGCGCTATCCGACCGCGCGCGTCACGATCGCGTGCACGTGGTGTCCTCGCTGGTCTCCGGCGACGTCCCGTCCACGAAGTCGGCTGCCGAGACGCTGGCGAAGCTCAGCCGCGCGAGGCACCTGCTGATCGTCGCCGAGCGCACCGACGAGCTCACCTGGAAGAGCCTGCGCAACCTGAACAATGTGCACCTGCTCGAGCCAGGCCAGCTCAACACCTACGACGTGCTCGTCAGCGATGAGCTCGTGTTCACCCAGGCCGCTCTCGAGGCGTTCCTCGTCGGTCGGCCCAGCGGGGCCGGGTCCGGCATCGAGGCCGACGAGAGCGAGCCGGGGGTCGACCTCGAAAAGGCCGATATCGCAGATGTCGAAGGGGACACCGACTGATGTTCGACGATCCTCGTGACGTGTTGCTCGCTCCGGTCATCTCGGAGAAGAGCTATGGCCTGCTGGACGAGAACAAGTACACCTTCGACGTCCACCCGCAGGCGAACAAGACCCAGATCAAGATCGCAGTCGAGAAGGTCTTCGACGTCAAGGTCACCGACGTCAACACCCTCAATCGGCAGGGCAAGCGCAAGCGGACTCGGTTGGGTTACGGCCGGCGCAAGAGCATCAAGCGCGCGATAGTCACGCTGCGTGCGGGCGATCGGATCGACGTCTTCGGTCAGATTGGAAGCTGACGATGCCTATTCGCAAGTTCAAGCCGACCACCCCGGGACGTCGCGGCGCCTCGGTGGCCGACTTCGCTGAGATCACGCGGGACACCCCGGAGAAGTCGCTGGTCCGCCCGCTGCACGGCAAGGGCGGCCGCAACAACTCCGGCAAGATCATGACTCGGCACCAGGGCGGCGGGCACAAGCGCGCCTATCGAGTCATTGACTTTCGCCGTAGCGACAAGGACGGAGTTCCGGCGAGGGTCGCGCACATCGAGTATGACCCGAACCGGACCGCACGCATCGCGCTGCTGCACTACGCCGATGGCGAGAAGCGCTACATCCTCGCCCCGCGGCTGCTCAAGCAGGGCGACCGCATCGAGAACGGGCCGAGCGCGGACATCAAGCCGGGCAACGCGCTGCCGCTGCGCAACGTCCCGGTGGGCACCGTCGTGCACGCCATAGAGTTGCGTCCCGGTGGCGGTGCGAAGATCGCCCGATCTGCGGGAACGAGCGTGCAGCTCGTTGCCAAGGAAGGCGCATTCGCCCAGCTGCGGATGCCCTCCGGTGAAATCCGCAATGTCGACGTACGCTGCCGCGCCACAGTCGGGGAGGTCGGCAACGCCGAGCAGTCCAACATCAACTGGGGCAAGGCCGGCCGGATGCGCTGGAAGGGCAAGCGGCCGACCGTGCGCGGTGTGGCGATGAACCCGGTCGACCACCCGCACGGTGGCGGTGAGGGCAAGACCTCAGGCGGCCGCCATCCGGTGAACCCCAATGGCAAGCCCGAGGGCCGTACCCGCCGCCACAAGGCCAGCGACCAGCTGATCGTCCGCCGACGTCGCACGAACAAGAAGAGGTAGAGCACTGCCATGCCACGCAGCGTGAAGAAGGGTCCGTTCGTCGACGACCACCTGCTCAAGAAGGTGGACGTGCAGAACGACAAGGGCACCAAGTTGGTGATCAAGACGTGGTCGCGACGCTCGACGATCATCCCCGACATGCTGGGCCACACGATCGCGGTGCACGACGGCCGCAAGCATGTTCCGGTGTTCGTGACCGAGGGCATGGTCGGGCACAAGCTCGGTGAGTTCGCGCCGACGCGCACGTTCCGCGGCCACATCCGCGACGACCGGCGGGCCCGGCGTGGCTGACGAGCGGACCGTGTAATGACACGCAATGAGAACGAGCGACACTTGTGGAGCGAGCAATGAGTCAGCCTGATACCGACGAGGTCCGCGGCGCATTCGCGCGCGCGACCTACGTGCGGGTAACCCCGATGAAGGCACGGCGCGTCGTCGAGCTGATCCGGGACCTGCCGGCCCAGCAGGCGCTCTCGGTGTTGCAGTTCGCGCCGCAAGCCGCCAGCGAGCCGGTCGCGAAGGTGCTGGCGAGCGCGATCGCCAATGCCGAGCACAACTTCTCGCTCGACCCAGAGACGCTGGTCGTGTCGCGGGCCTTCGTGGACGA
>JALZAI010000112.1 GCA_030948475.1 Actinomycetota bacterium | reverse complement strand
GACCACCGCCGACCAGGTGCTCGTGACCAGCGGCGCCTCGCACGCCCTCGACCTGCTGCTTCGCCTGCTCGTCTCTCCCGGCGACCGGATGCTCGTCGAGCTGCCCACCTACCCCGGAGCCCTCGACGCCGCGCGACGCGCCGGGGCGCGCCCGGTGACGGTGCCGATGGCGCCCGCCGGCGGATGGGACGTCGCCGCGACGCGCGCCGCGTTGCGCCAGACCGCACCACGACTGGCATTCTTCGTCCCCGACTTCCACAATCCGACCGGCGCGCTGATGGGGGACGCGGCCCGGCACGACATCCTGCGCGCCGCCCGCCAGACCGCGGCGACGGTGATCATCGACGAGACGTTCGTCGAGCTCGGCTTCGTGGCGGCCGCACGCCCGGCCGCGGCCATCGACTCCGGCGTGATCACTATCGGCGCGCTGTCGAAGCCGGTCTGGGGCGGGCTGCGGATCGGCTGGATCCGCGCGTCCGCCGATCTGGTGCAGCGTCTGGCGGTGCTGCGCGCCTCCATCGACATGGGCGGCGCGGTGCTCGACCAGCTCGTCGCCGTGGAGATCTTCCCCGACCTCGACCGGCTCATGCCGGAGCGGGTGTGCGGACTGCGCGCCCGGCGCGATGCCCTGCTCGGTGCACTCGCCCGCGAGCTGCCCGAATGGCGGGTGGCCGAACCGCACGGCGGGTTGTCGCTGTGGGCCGAACTCGACGCGCCGCTCTCGACCTCGCTGTGCATGATGGCGGCGTCCGCCGGAGTCGTCCTGGTCCCTGGCTCGCGCTTCGGCGTGGACGGGACCCTCGAGCGGTTCCTGCGCATCCCGTTCGCACTGGCGCCCGAGCGGCTCGAGGAGGCGGTGCGCCGCATCGCCGGAGTCTGGCGTCAGCTCGATCATTCCGGGGTGCCCGGCCGCCAGCTCGTCGTCGCCTGACGCCCGCCCCCAAAGTCTCGCCACTCGGCAGCGCGGCTGCTAGCGAGCGACTCCGTCGCGACGGGCTTGGGCGGCTACCGCGGTCGCGACCGCCGGCACCACCCTCGGGTCGAACGGGGTCGGGACGATGTTCGCAGGCGTGAGCGCGTCACCGACCACGGCGCCGAGCGCCGTCGCGGCCGCCAGCTTCATGCCTTCGGTGATCTCGCATGCGCCGGAATCGAACGCACCTGCGAACACACCGGGGAAAGCCAGGACGTTGTTGATCTGGTTCGGGTAGTCGCTGCGGCCGGTCGCCACCACGGCCGCATGCCGGTGCGCCACCGCAGGTGGCACCTCGGGCGTCGGATTGGCGAGGGCGAAGATGATCGCGTCCGGCGCCATTCGCGCGACGGACGCCTCGGCAACCGCCCCGGCACTCAGCCCGAGGAACACATCCGCTCCGGCCAGCGCGTCGTGCACGGATCCGCACAACCCGGCGCGGTTGGTCGCGCGAGCGAGGTCCTCCTTCACCGCGGTCAAACCCTCGCGTTGCGGGTGCAGGATGCCGCGCGAATCCGCGACTGCGATGTCGCCGATGCCGGCCGCCAGCAGCATCTTGGTACACGCGACGCCGGCCGCCCCGGCACCCGACACGACCGCGCGCAGATCCGACAGTTCGCGACCGATGACCTGGGCCGCATTGCGCAGTGCCGCCAGTACCACGATCGCCGTGCCGTGCTGATCGTCATGGAATACCGGGATCGTCAGGCGTGCGCGTAACCGCGCCTCGACGTCGAAGCAGCGCGGCGCCGAGATGTCCTCCAGATTGATGCCACCGAAGGACGGCGCGATACGCGTCACCGCCTCGACGATCTCGTCCGGGTCCGTCGTGTCGAGCACGATCGGAACGCAGTTGAGGCCGGCGAATTCGCGAAACAGCGCCGCCTTGCCCTCCATGACCGGCAGCGCGGCGACCGGCCCGATGTTGCCGAGACCCAGGACCGCCGTCCCGTCGCTCACGACGGCGACCAGCCGCGAGCGCCAGGTGTAGGTCCGCGCGAGCGCCTCGTCCTCGTGGATCGCCGTGCACACCTCGGCGACCCCGGGTGTGTAAGCCAGCGACAGCGAGGCACGGTCCACCAACGGCAGGGTGCTGTTGACGACGAGCTTGCCGCCCTCGTGCGCGCGGAACACGGGACTGTCCGGATCGAACGCCACTGGGTACGCCCCACTTCGCTGCTCGGGAACCGAACCGGCCAGGTTACGGCCGGGAGCGCTGGATCGTCGGGGGTCGCCCGCGTCCTCGAGTCTGGCACGAGCGTCCCCAGGGCAACGCTCGGGCTGGACGCAGCAAGCCCGCCACGCCAGGCTGTAGCCCGCAGCACGTCCTTAGGGAGGGTTTATGTCTCGCGTCGTGAGGATCGCGGCCGGTGCGGCGTTGGCGTGTGGCGCCGCCGCGCTGTCCGCGTCCGCGTCGGCGACACCCGGCGGGCACGCGTCGTCGCACCGAACGGTCAAGGTGTGTAGCGCGATCCCCGCGCCGGGCTACGCGGCCTGCCTCAACCGCGTCCTCGTGGATCCGACCGGTAGGCCGGTCACCCACGCGAGCCCGGCCGGTTACGGCCCCGCCGATATCCAGGCTGCGTACGGCCTCACCGGACTCACCAGCCACGCTCGCACAGTCGCCATCGTGGACGCCTACGACGACCCCACAGCCGCTGCGGACCTCAACGTCTACCGCCACAGGTACGGGCTGTCGGCCTGCACCACGTCCAGCGGGTGCCTGCGCAAGGTCAACCAGAGCGGCGGGACACGCTATCCCGCCAAGAACGCGGGGTGGGCGACCGAGATCAGTCTGGACCTGGCCATGGTGTCGGCGACCTGCCCCAGCTGCAAGATCCTGCTCGTCGAGGCGAATACGCCATCGTTCACCAACCTCGGCAGCGCGGTGAACTACGCGGCATCGCAGGGTGTCTCGGCGATCAGCAACAGCTACGGGGGCACCGACTCGAGCCAGCGCTTGGCGTACAACCACCCCGGCATCGCGATCACTGCCTCCACTGGCGATTCCGGCTACGGGGTGCAGTCGCCGGCCAGCTTCGACAGCGTGGTCGCCGTCGGCGGCACCAGCCTGCGCCGGGCGGCCACCGCACGCGGCTGGACCGAGACCGCGTGGCGCGGCGCCGGGAGCGGCTGCTCCAGGCTCAACGCCAAGCCGTCCTGGCAGACCTCGGCCACGCAGTGTTCCGGCAAGGCCAATGCCGACGTCTCCGCGGTTGCCGATCCGTCCACCGGCGTCGCTGTCTACGACTCGACGCCGTACCGGGGCGCATCCGGCTGGCAGGTGTACGGCGGCACCAGTGCGTCCGCGCCGATCATCGCCAGCGTCTACGTGCTGAGCGGCCGCACCGCCCGGTACCCGGCGTCCTACCCCTGGTCGAACAGGGGCGCCCTGAACGACGTCATCAGCGGCTCGAACGGCAGTTGCGCACCCTCGCTGTGGTGCCACGCGCAAGCCGGCTGGGACGGCCCCACCGGTCTCGGCACACCGAACGGAACCGCAGCGTTCTGACCCTCCCCAGTCGAGTGACGGATTCGCGCGATCTCGCCGCGCAGCGATCCGGCACTCAGCGCATGCGGGTCGGACGACCCCGCCGCAGGCGCAGTACAGCACGCGCGTGCACGTCGGCGACGCCGTGCACCGTGCTGTCGCCGCGGGCTGCCTGGTTGTCGGACCCGAGCCACCAGCCGCCGTCCTGCTCGCGCACCGCGCGCTTTACCACGTAGCGCGACGGCATCGATCGGTACGTCGCGAGAACGATCACGCCCGGTGTGATCCGGGCACGGTGGCGAACGATCACGGTGTCGCCGTCCCGCAGCGTGGGGACCATGGACGGCCCCGAGACGAGAACGCGCTGCCACGGGAGAAACGCGCCACGCACCTGATAAATGCTGCCCCAGCCCGGCAATGATGACGAGAGTAGGGTCGAATAATCCTCGGCCGGTTACCCATTTGGACTGCTCTAGTTGGAGGTCAGCGCCATGCCATTGTTGCGTCCCGCCGTCATCGCCTACGCGCACTGCGATCTGCCGTGCGGCGTGTATGACCCGGCTCAGGCCCGGATCGAGGCCGAATCGGTGAAGGCGATCATGGAGAAGTACCAGGGCGACGAAGACCCCGTGTTCCGCACCCGGGCCCTGCTCATAAAGGAGCAGCGCGCCGAGCTGGTCAAGCACCACCTGTGGGTGCTCTGGACCGACTACTTCAAGCCGCCGCACTTCGAGAAGTACCCGGAGCTGCACGAGCTGTTCAACAAGGCCACCAAGGCGGCCGGTGCCGCCGGCGGCAAGGGGGAAGTCGACCCGGCCAAGGGCCAGGAACTCCTCGACATGATCGCGCAGATCGACACGATCTTCTGGGAGACCAAGCAGGCAGCCTGAGCCCCGGGTGGCACCAGCAGAGCACGATCAGCGGACGAAGGCCGGCGCACTGCCGGCCTTCGTCATGCCCGCGTCCGTACCCAACGGCGCGCAGCTCTGGCTGATCCGCCACGGCGAGACCGAGTGGAGCAAGAGCGGTCGCCATACCGGGACGACCGACATCGCCCTGACGTCCCACGGCGAACGCGAAGCACGAGCACTGCGCACCGTGTTAGCGGCGACGAAGCCCCGGCTGGTGCTGTCCAGCCCGCGCCGACGGGCTCGCGCAACGGCCGAACTCGCCGGGCTGCGCATCGACGAGATTGTCGACGACCTCGCCGAATGGGACTACGGCCGATACGAAGGGCGCAGCAGCAGCGAGATCCGCGCCGAGGTCCCGGACTGGACGATCTTCACCCACGGCGCGCCCGGCGGTGAGAGCCCCGATCAGGTGGGTGCCCGTGCCGACCGCGTGCTCGAGCGGGCCGCGTCCGCGCTGCCGGAGGGGCCGGTGATCTGCGTGGCGCACGGTCACATCAGTCGGGTCTTGGGCGCCCGCTGGATCGGGCAACCAGTGCTGACTGGCCGTAACCTGCTCCTGGACGCGGCGGCACCGTCCCTGCTCGGCGCGCAGTACGGCGTCCCCGTGCTCGACCAATGGAACCGACCCAATCCCGCCACGTCCGAGGGAGAGCCAGCATGAGCGACGCTTGCGGAGCGAACTGGCGGCATCGCGTCTCCGCATGCCCGCCCGGAGCGCAGCGAGGACGGGCATGAGCGACGCTTGCGGAGCGAACTGGCGGCATCGCGTCTCCGCATGCCCGCCCGGAGCGCAGCGAGGACGGGCATGAGCGTCGACATCCCGGACGGTGACGTCGTCGTGGTACGGGTTCCGGCGGTCGGAGCCTACGTGGCGACACTGCGCCTCACTGCCGCCAGCCTGGCCGCGCGCTGCGACCTCACCATCGACGACATCGAGGACCTGCGCCTCGCGGTGGACGAGGCGTGTGCTCTCCTGCTGCCGCACGCCAACGCGAACGCCACCCTCGATGCCCGCTTCGTCCTGACGAACGGGTGCCTTGCCGTTACCACGTCGGTGGCGTCGGTGGACGAGGCGAGCCCGGATCGGACCGGCTTCGCCTGGAGCGTGCTCTGCGCGCTGGCCTCTGACGTGAACGTCGACGGCGCGCCCGGCCAGCTGGCGATCACGGTGACCAAGCGCCGAGAGGCCCCGACACCGTGACGCCGTCGCCCCGGCCCAGCGAGCCGGGCGACGGTCCGAGCGCGTCGCAGTTGCTGGCCCGACTGCACTCGTTGCCCGAACCGAGCCCGCAGCGCAAGGCGCTGCGCGATCGGCTCGTCGAGCAGCACTTACCGCTCGTGGTCTATCTCGCCCGACGATTCTCTGGGCGCAACGAGCCGATGAACGACCTGATCCAGGTTGGCTCGATCGGGCTAATCAAGGCCATCGACCGATTCGACCCGGGACGTGGTCTGGAGTTCTCGACCTACGCCACGCCGACGATCCTCGGTGAGCTCAAGCGGCACTTCCGAGACACCGGCTGGTTGATCCACGTCCCCCGCCGCGCGCAGGAACTGCAGACGACGCTCAACACGGCGCGCGCGGAACTGAGCCAGGAGCTGGGGCGGGCGCCCACGGTGCGCGAGCTGTCCCAGCGGATCGACGTTGCCGAGGACGCAGTGCTCGAGGCCATCGATGCGGCGCGCGCCTATTCCGGGGTTCCGCTCGACGTGCTGGCGCCCCCGGGTGAGTCGGTTCCGGAGCACCCGATGCTCGGCGTGGTGGACGAGGGCTACGAGCAGGTCGAGCAACGTGCCGTGCTGCGGGACGTGATCGCTCAGCTGCCCGAGGCGGAGCGCGAGATCCTGCTGCTGCGGTTCGTGGCCAACAAGACCCAGACCGAGATCGCGGGTCTGGTCGGGGTCTCACAGATGCAGGTGTCGCGACTCGTTGCACGCGGGCTGAAGAAGTTGCGGATCAGCCTCGGCGCGCCCGAACTCGGCCCGAGGCGCTGACCGGGCTCGGGTTCAGCTGGGCTCGCGGTCCAGCGCGGCTCGGGCCGGCGGGGTGAACAGCAGATAGAGCACGCTCAGCGCGACAAGCAGGATCGGGCCGCCGTACTCGACTCGTCCGGCTTGGAAGGCGAGGCTGTAGGACACCGGCAGCGCGAGCAGCTGCAGGACGATGATCGGAGTCCGCGCCGGCGGACGCAGCCGCAGCAGCCCGCGCGCGCCGAATGCGAGCGCAATCGCGCCCGCGGCGGCGAAAGCCGCGCCGAACAGTGCCCGCCCGACGAGATTCGGATGTCCCGTGAGTGTCTTGAGCACCAGCACGGCGGCGGCGGCAAGCAGAGCGAGCGCCTCGACGGCGAGCAGAACGGCCGCGGCGCGAAGCTGCCCGGGAACCGGACCCGTCGACTCATTGCCGGCCACGTCCCCAACCGTAGCGACGCGTATTCTTCCGCGGTGCGCGTCCTCGTCGTCTCGAACCCCCACGCGACGGCGACGACGGCGCGTGAGCGCGACGTATTGACCCATGCCCTCGGCGCTGCTGCCGAACTCGAGGTGGTCCAGACGGCCAACCGCGGGCATGCTGCCGCACTCGCCTGCCGCGCGATGCGCAACCGTACCGACGTCGTGGTCGCCTTCGGCGGCGACGGAACGGTCAACGAGGTCGTCAACGGCCTGCTCACCGACGGCGTCCACGATCACGTCCCGGCCCTCGGCGTCGTCCCGGCCGGCTCGACCAATGTTTTCGCTCGCGCCGTGGGCCTGCCGGCGACTCCGCTCGAGGCGACCGGTGTCGTGCTCGCTGCCCTGCGTAGCGGCGAGCGCCGCCCGGTGAGCATCGGACGAGTCGACGATCGCTGGTTCGTCTTCGCGGCCGGCATGGGATTCGACGCGGCGATCGTCGCCGGCGTGGAGCGGCAGCGGCGCAAGGGCACGAAGTCCACCCACCTGCTCTATGCCCGCGTCGGGACGCGGGAGTTCTTCGCTGCCGATCGACGGCACCCGAAGCTGCACATCGAGCTACCCGACGGCACGCGCCACGACGATATTCACTTCGTGGTCGTCACCAACACCGATCCGTGGACGTTCGTCGGCAACCGAGCGCTGCACCCGACCCCCGACACCTCCTTCGACACCGGCCTCGGCATGTACGCGCGACGCCGAATGGGTGCTGCCGGGGTGCTGTTCAGCATGGCGCGACTGTGCGGCAAATCTCCCCGGATCGGCACCCGCGGCGCGCTGCGGATCGAGGATCTGGCCGGGCTCGTCGTCAT
>JALZAI010000145.1 GCA_030948475.1 Actinomycetota bacterium | reverse complement strand
TTGCTAGATCACCGGCAGCCTCAGCGAATGGGTTCACCTCTACGAAATCCCATACCATCGGAATCGCCTGGCGTGCAAAGAGGTTTCTTGCCTGATCGCGACTGTTCGACCAAGTCACAATGGCATTGCCGAGGTCGGCGCCCCGGCTGACTGCGAGGCCCAAATATGTAGCGACGGAATCGGCATAGGAGTCAAACTTGTGGCTTGCCAGGCCGGTGACTCGGACGTCGGATTCGCAGCGGTCGCGGCCTTCGGTCACAAGGTCGCTGAACGTGGTGAGCGCGACGAGTTGTCGGTTGGTGAACAGGTCCACCCATCGCGTCATGCCGTAGCCCTGAACGCGGAAGCCCAGTGCCCGCTTTGGCAATTCAGCCTCAGGCACATCGACGGGCCGTGAGACGTCGGCCGCGCTCACGTGCTCCTCGCTGGCGGGCAGGTAGATCCGCTGCCGCTGACCCTCCGCGACGATGGCCATGAGCTGTTGACCCATCCGGCCGGCCTGGCCTTCGGCGCGGATGTGCTTGAGCGGCACCGGTGACTGGCAGACGACGCAGACTGCGCCCTGCCGCCCGACGGTGCCCTCGATGGGCGGGCCGCCCTTGTCGATCACGACCTCGAACCTCACCTGCTTGCCGGTCACGACCGGCCGTAGCCAGGTTGGCCGGTCCTTCTTCTTCGATAGCCAGAACGAGCGGACGAGCGGCATGGTCGCGCCGCAGGCCGGGTTGGGGCAGGTCACGGTCCGGGCCCAGATCCAGGCGATCACCGTCGCCTTCGACCCGTCCGCCAGGGTCGCCTTGGGGTAGAGGTGGCCGATCCGCTTCTCGGCCTCGTCGCGCATCCAGGCGCCGTAGCGGCGGACGTCCTCGGCGAGCCCGCTGGCCCGCGGCCATTCGCCTAGCCGCGACTCGGCCGCACCCGGGAAAACCGGCGCGTGCCCGGCCCATCGGGGCGGGATCTCGATCAGGGCTTTAGTGATGAGCACCGCAACCGGGTTGAGGTCGCTGCCGTGCGCCTCCAGGCCGAGTCGCTGCGCTTCCAGCGGGATCGAGCCGCCGCCGCAGAAGGGGTCGAGCACGGCTGGCGGCTCGCCGTCGAAGCAGGCGGCGATCTCGTCGTATGCCTGGCGCAGCAGCGCCTCGTCGCCGGCGTTCTCCCACAGCACTAGCCGCTCGATCAGGTCGAAGAGCCGCTGCCGCTCCTTGGCCTGCGCCTCCTCGGTGGGGAACTTGTCGGGGTTGGCGGAGGGGTCGTCGACGAGCTGGGCGAACAGCACCGCCCGGCAGGCGGCCAGCGGCCGCCTTGCCCACCACAGGTGCAGCGTGGAGGGGTGGCCGTGCCGGATCGACTTCTCCCGCGCCGACTCCCGGTTGATCGCCTCCAGCGGCAGCGCAACCTCGATCAGCTTGCGCCGTGGCGGTGTAGTCATACCGCACCTCTTCCGGGCTGGTCGGCTGGCTCATGGGGGCGGCCCTCGACCGCAGCGAGGACCTGCGTTGCGAGGAACAACTTGTTGCGGACCCGGCCGCCCACTTCACGCAGGATGCCGGCCTCGACCAGCTTGTCGATGTTGAGCCGCGCCGCGCGATGCGTGACGCCGAGCAGCTTGGCCGCTCGCGAGATCGTAATAGCAGGTGTTTCGAAAAGGGCATCCGCGAGCAGCGCCTGTAGGCCGGACGAGCGCGCGGTTGCCACGCAAGCCCTGAAGTCGTCCCTGAGCGCCTGCAGCCGCTCGGCGCGGCTTGCGGCGTCTGCGGCCTGCTGCTCGACCGCGGTCAAGAAGAAGCCGAGCCAACCGTGCCAATCACCTTCGGTGGACACCGCCAGTAGGCGTCGGTAGTACTCGTCACGATGGGCTTCCAGGTAGGCGGACAGGTCGAGCAGTGGCTGAGCGAGTAGCCCCCACTCGATCAGCAGCAGCGTCACCAGGAGCCGGCCGACTCGTCCGTTGCCATCGATGAAAGGGTGAACGGCCTCGAATTGGTAGTGCACGCAGGCAACCGCAACCAGCGGCGGTAGCTCCGGATCGGCATGCAGATATTTCTCCAGCCCATCGAGGGACTCCCACATCCGTTCCGGAGGTGGCGGGACATAGGTCGCGCCGTCGAGAAGGCAGCCGGGTGGACCGATCCAGTTTTGGCTGTCCCGGAACTCGCCAGGGATCGCGTGGCCCCCCCTTACACCGGTCAAGAGGATCTCGTGCGCCTCACGCAGCAAGCGGAGGCTCAGCGGGAGCCGTCGGGCCGGGTCGAGGACA
>JALZAI010000143.1 GCA_030948475.1 Actinomycetota bacterium | reverse complement strand
TACCGCCGATTCCTGGAGCGCAGGTTGCGCGAGGACTTCGGCTTCGCTGGCACCCCGATCGAAATCTCGGTACGGGCGAAGGAGCGCCGCAGCCGATGAGCTCCTACGGCGCTTGCGATAGGCTGGGCCGGCCTCGCCGCGGTGGGGTGACGGGACGTGGCGCAGCTTGGTAGCGCACTTGACTGGGGGTCAAGGGGTCGCAGGTTCAAATCCTGTCGTCCCGACAGCCGAAACCGCAGGTCAGAGAGGGTGCGGGCCATTCGGGCCGCGCCCTCTCAACGTCTGCGTGCAACGCTGCGTGCAACGCGGGCAACTAGAGCCCGAGAACCTGCGCAGCGCGGTCGGCCGCGTCCCGTTGCAGCTCGGCGCCCACGTGGGCGTACACGTCCCCGGTGATCGCCACGGACGAATGCCCAAGCGACTCTGAGATGACCCGCAGGTGTGTGCCCGAGGCGACCCACAGGCTCGCTGCCGAGTGCCGCAGTGTGTGCAGCCCACCCGGTACGCCGGCCCGACTGGCAACCGTGGAGTACCAGCGGGAGACGTTGCGCGGGTCGAGCGGCGTGCCAATCTCGGTGCAGAACACCAGTCCCCAGCCGGCCCATGCCGACCCGGCCGCAATCTGCTCGACCGCCTGCGCCCTTCGGTGCTCGCGTAGTGCGGTGACCGTAGCGGCTGGCAGCGCGACGGTGCGGCGTGAGCGTTCGGACTTCGGGGGAGTGAACGCGAGCCCGGCCGGCGTCCGGGTGAGCGAGCGAGTCACCCTGGCCGTGCCAGCGTCCAGGTCGATGGCCGCCCAGCCGAGCCCGAGCGCCTCCCCGCGGCGCAGGCCCGTTGTGACTAGCAGGAGCACTAGCGCGTGCAGACGGGTGCCCGCCGTCGTGGCGAGCAGCGCTTGGAGTTGGGGCAGGCTCAGATAGGCGGCGTCGGTGCGGGGGACCGGCGGCCGGGCGACCTGGGCGGCCACGTTGCGCCGCACGAGCCCGTCCCGCACCGCCGCGTCGAGGATCGCCCTGAGCACCGTGTATGTCTGGCGGATCGTGCTCGCCGCCGACCCAGCCCGTCGCATGTCAAGCACGAGGCGGTCAACGTCGGAAGGTGCCAGCCGGTCGAGGCGCAGATGACCGAGCCGCGGGAGCAGATGCCCGCGAGCCAGATAGGTGTACGTGGTCTGCGTGCTGGGCCGGCGGGCAGATGCCGGCAGGGTCGCGGTAAGCCAGGATTCGCAGACCGCCCCGAATGTCACGGCAGCGTCGCGAGCCGGTGCGCCCTCATCGAGCCGTCGCCGCACTGCGCGCACCTTCGCCCGCACGTCGGCCTGCGTCGGCCCCGACACTGACTGCCGGCGTCGGCGTCCGGTCTGCGGATCGGTGTACGACACCTGGGCTCGCCAGCCGTCGCGCTCCTTGAAGATCGACCCTTCGCCGTTCGCCCGTCGCGTCATTTCGACTCCTTTTCGGCGCGCTTCCGCGCTCGATACGACCTGACCCCGGCGGCTCGGGCGCACGCCGGCGTGCAGAAGGTGACACCCGACCTGCGGGAGTAGTGCTGCGAGCCCCCGACCTGCCGGCCAAACAGCCGCCCACAGTGAGGGCAGACCCGGTATTCCACGTCGTCCACAAGGTCGTTTACGAGTTGCAGGACGGCGGCTTCATAGCTGCTCGGGTCTGCCGCCCCAATATCGAAGTCCGGGTCGCCGGCGGCGACCCATACGCGTGCGTGGAACGGTCGGAGAGCCGCATTAGTGAAGCGAGTGAACGCTTGCCACGCCAAAGCCTCCTTGTCCCACCCAGCGGGCCAGGACTGGTGATCCGGCCACACGTCGTGCACGTAATCACCGTGGCGGTAGGCGACCGCGTGCGCGGTGAGCTGCCGCAATACCCGGAGCCGCCAGCCCACCTCGTCCACGTGCAGCCGTACCCCCGAGTCGGCCGAGTCTGGCCGCTGGTGAGAGCGACCGTGCTGCGCGGAGTGCCGCGACATGGGATGCCGCGAGTTCGCCGGCAGGTCGCTATCGAGATCGTGCCGCGGCGCGAACCGGCCGTGCTCATTGGTGAAGTTGAGAAGCGCCGTCGCATCGGCCAGGTCGACGTCGGCCGCGTCGCGCAGATACAGCTCCGGCCCGAGGTCGTCGTACCGGTAGGTGACGGGCTCCTCCAGCTCGCACGCGGCCCGTAGTAGCAGCCATTCCCCGTCGAGGACGTACGGCTCGACCAACACCGGTGGGACCGGCACGACACCGCCCGGCCAGGCCGTAATGCGAAGCCGTGCGCGGTCGCTCATTGCCGAGGGGGCCTTCCGTCGTGGACGCTGTGGGGAGAAGTGAGGCCGATTCCCCATTACACACCTGAACGGTGGTGAACACAAGCGAATGAGCGAGCAGAAGCTTTTGCACACACCCGAGGACGCGGCGCGTCGGCTCGGGGTGGGCCGGACCCGGCTCTACGCGCTTATGGCAGACGGACAAATAACCTCGATCCGCATTGGGCGCTCGCGGCGCATCCCCTCTACCGCATTGAGCGCCTACGTCGAGCGCCTGCTATCTGAGCAGACCGGGCCGCCGGCCGCGTGATGCCGCCCAGCGAGGCGGCGCGGGCGCACGAGGCCAGAGCACACGCCGCGTTGCGAGTCGCCGTGACAGTCGCCGAGCTGGTCGCGCTCGACGGCGATTGGCTATGGCCGGTTGTCGAGCACGTCGAGGACGTCGATTTCGCGGTCGAGTTCGGGCTGCCCTTGCCCGCTCCGACGAGGACCGTCGCCGAGCTGCTCGGCGTACACCGATGAGCGCGTTCCACCGGATGCTCGCCCAGCTAGCCGTGACCACGGGCCACGAACCGCGGGGCGCCGGACGACAGCGGATGGCGCGCTGCCCGGCCCATCAAGACGGCACGCCGTCGCTGTCGATCACCGCCGGCAGCGACCGGGTGCTGCTCCGCTGTCACGGCGGCTGCGACACCGACGACGTGCTGGCCGCGCT
>JALZAI010000109.1 GCA_030948475.1 Actinomycetota bacterium | reverse complement strand
AGGCAGGTATGGCTTTCATTGAGGTTGTCATGGATGGCTCAGGTGACAGTGCCGCCTGCCTCGCTGCTCTTTCCTGACCGCTAATCAGCCGTTGCGACTCATCGCTGTGTAGGACGACGACGGCGGGACAGAGCGACACACCGCCGCGACCGTGACCGTGACCGCGGAAGGAGGAGTCATGGACGTAGCGGTCGGGCTCGACGTGGCCAAGGAGTTCCATTGGGCGGTGGCCACCCGCCTGGATCCGCAGAGCGGTAAGGCGGTGCCGGTGCTGAGCCGGCGGGTCGACAACCTGCCCGGCGACATCGCCGCCCTCATCGAGGAACTGATGCTCCTATTTCTGTCAAGCTGCCTTTTGGGCGACTTCTCCTAGCCATTCCCGGTAGCGGCGTTCAAGGTCTGGGTTGCGGGTTTTGCCTCGTTCCAAGCGTGAGAGCTGGTTCGGGCTGGTGTCGAGTTGCATTGCCGCCGAGGCCAGCGTGTGGTTGGCGGCCAGGCGGGCCGGACGTAGGTCGTCGACCGGCGGCGCGGGTCGCGGGTTGGTCAGATGCTGGAACATTTCGCGGGCGACGAATCGCTTCAAGCAGCGCATGATCTCCTTCGTGCTCAGCCCCTCGGTGCTGCGACGGGTGACGTAGTCGCGGGTCCGTTGGTCGGTGCTCATGCGGACGAGCACGATGCGGTGGATCGCCGCGTTGGCGGCGCGGTCACCGCCGCGGCTGAGACGGTGGCGGGTTGTCTTGCCCGAGGAGGCTGGGATCGGCGCGACTCCGACGAGCGCGGCGAACCGAGCCTCGGTGGTGATTCGCTCGGGGTTGTCACCTGCTGTGATGAGCAGTTGAGCACAGACCTCGGTGCCGACACCGTGCACGGCCTTCAGCCCCGGTGCCAGCAGGTCGGTCAGCTCGTCCAGTTGCGCGTCCAAGACCGAGATCTCTGCGTTCAGTGACTGGCCGCGGGTGGCCAAGATCTTCAGCGAAACGACGGTCGCGCCAGCAGCGCTGGCAGCGCTGGCAGTGCTGGTGCGTGGTCGGCTATTTGCCAACGCCTCGAGCATCCGCAGATTCGTGAGACCGCGGTACTTGGCGCGAATACTGTCTTCGGCCGCGACGAGGATTGCTTTGATCTGGTTGATCGCGACGGTTCGGGACTTGACCGCCGAACCACGGGCGACCCGCAAGACACGGATCGCCTCGACCAGACCGTCACGCGATTTGGGCACGGACTGAGCCTGTTCGGCCAACACCGCCTGCGCTGCGGCGTAGGCATCGAGCGGGTCCGACTTGCCGCGCAATCTACGCGCGGCACGGTTGCTGCATGTCACCTCAATAACGCTGAAGCCGGCACGGGTCAGGCTACGGGCCAACTCCGCCCCGTAACTTCCGGTGCCCTCGACTCCAACGGCGGCGACCGCCATCTGAGCGTTGAGGAACTCGACAATCTGCTGGTAGCCAGCAGCGGTCGCAGGGAACTGTCGATCGGTAACACGTCGACCCACCTCGTCGATCACAGCGACATGATGGGTGTCGGCGTGGGTGTCGACACCGGCGACAACGAGACCTGGTTTTGTAATGATGGATCTGGCCCTTCCTTGCAACGGTGGGGCACGTTGACCGGGCGGGCAGACAAGACACTAATGGGACTCTTTGGACAGGCTCCTATGAAGTCATGTCCACCCGGTCAACGCACATGAACGACTGCGGCGCGGCCGACAGATCAGTTTCAAGACAACCCACAGGGCGTCAGTCAGAACCAGAGTCAGACCACGCCGCAGCGCGAGTCTCATTATTAGTGTCCGAGCCTGCACCTAGCGTCCGCGGCGAGCGAGATCTCACGCCTTGGAGGCCTACCGTGCTCATCGACTGCGACAGCTGCGCCGTACGCGGGCTGGCGTGCCACGACTGCGTGATCGGGGTGTTTCTCGACACGGCGCCGTGCCCGGTGGAACTGGACCCCGACGAGCAGGACGCGATCGGCAGCCTGGTCGCCGCGGGTCTGGTACCGCCGCTACGGCTGGTTGCGCTGCCTAGTCCCGAGGCTCCCGAACGGGGGATCGCTTAAGGATGCGGTAATGGATGACGCCGGGATGTTTGCAAAGTTGGGGGCATGCGTCGTAACCTGCCCGAGACCTTCTGGTTGCAGTGTGTCCACCGGGGATGCCACCGCAAGGTCGCCGCCGAATCGCGCTCAAGTGGTGCGAGTGCTGCAGGTCAGCATGACTCCACTGCGAGCCGAGGACCCAATGAGATCTGGGGTGAATCGGCGCGCACACGTGTCGCTGGACCAGCGGCGCGTTGCGCGCTGTAGGGCTACTTCCGGCCCGAACCCGGCAGCTAACTCGGTAGGCGGACTAGGAAGAGGAGTTCCGCCTCAGTGGCGAGCCGTTTGTCGCGTTGTGTCCGTCCTGCCCTGCTCGCCCTGGTCGCCGTTCTCGGCGCCGCGCTTGCCCTGCCCGCCCTCGCCGGAGCTTCGCCCTCGCTGCCTCCGAGGGCTCCGCAGCCGACCATCGCCGAGGTCCACCACCAGCTCAGCGAGCTGGCGAAGAAGAACTCGCAGCTGGTCGAGAGCTTCGACCGTGCCCAGTCCACCGTGACCGCGACGCAGCAGGCGGCCGACAAGGCTCAGCTCACCGCCGACGCCGCCGTGCGACACCTCAGCTGGGCTGGCAGCAAGCTGCGAGCGGGCGCCGCCGCGGTGTACGAGGGCGGCTCGTTCAGCGCCACCGGCGCGCTGCTCACGAGCGAGAGCGGCTCGAGCTACCTCGACCAACTCGACACCCTGTCGATGCTCTCCTCGCACAACTCGCAGATGGTGAGCGACGTCAGCGCGGCGCAGCAGCTGGCCAAGGCCGCGCGGGTACACGCGGGCGCCCTGGTGGTCAGCGCCACGCAGCATCGCGACCTGCTCGGCAAGCAGCGCGCCCACGTCCAGAAACAGATCGACAAGTACCAGGTCCTGCTACACAAGCTGAATGCTCAGCAGCGAGCCGCCTTCCTGGCTGCGCAGAGCCCCAGCGTGCCGATTTCAAAGATTGCGTCGGCAACCCAGAACCTCGCCACCACCCCGAGCACTGGCTCGGCATCTGGATCGGGTAGCGGCAGCGGCAGCGCCACGATCAAGGGACCCCAGCCCGGCGCGGGTGCCTCCGCGGCGGCAACTCGGGCCGTCCAGTTCGCCCTTGCCCAGGTCGGCAAGCCGTATGTCTTCGGAGCGGCCGGACCGGACTCCTACGACTGCTCCGGGCTGACCATGTCCGCCTGGCAGGCCGGCGGCGTGAGCCTGCCACACTCGGCCGCGCAGCAGTACGGCTACGGCACCCACGTGTCCTTCGACCAGATGGTGCCCGGCGACCTGCTGTTCTTCTACTCACCGATCGGCCACGTCGCGATCTACATCGGAAAGGGCCTGATGGTCTCCGCCCCGCAGACCGGCGAAAACGTCAAGGTCATCCCAGCCAGCAGCTTTGGCAGTGACTTCGTCGGCGCGACCCACCTAGGCTGAGCGCGCCGTTCTACCCGGACGGGGCCGCCGTGCGGACGCTCGTCATCACCAACGACTTCCCGCCCCGGCAAGGCGGGATTCAGTCTTACGTCCATGAGCTGACGCTGCGCCAGCCGGCCGGCTCGGTGGTGGTGTACGCCTCCGAGCACGCCGGTTCGGCGGCCTTCGATGCCGCGCAGCCGTTTCCGGTGCTGCGGCATCCGAGCGGGCTGCTCGTCCCGACGCCCGCGACGCGCAACCGGGTCAGTGCGGTGCTGCGCGAGCAGGCGGCCACATCCGTCTGGTTCGGCGCCTCGGCCCCGCTCGGACTGCTGGCCCCGGCCCTGCGCGATGCCGGAGCCGAGCGGGTCGTGGCCAGCTCGCATGGGCACGAGGTCGGCTGGGCGATGCTGCCCGGCGCGCGCCAGGCACTGGGTCGGATCGGGGCGCACTGCGACGTCGTCACCTACATCAGCGAATACACCCGGCAGCGCCTCGCCGGCGCATACGGCCCGCACCCGCAGCTGCGTCAGCTCACACCTGGAGTCGACATCGAGACCTTCCATCCGTCCGTGTCCGGCTCGGCGGTGCGTGCGCAGTACGGGCTCTCGGACCGTCCGGTGATCGTGTGCGTCTCGCGGCTGGTGCCGCGCAAGGGCCAAGACGTGCTGATCGACGTGCTGCGCCAAGTGCGCCGCGAGGTAACTGATGCCGCGCTGCTGCTCGTCGGTTCCGGGCCGTACGAACGTCAGTTGCGCCGGCGTGCCGACCGGGCCGGCGTGTCCGAGCACGTGGTTTTCGCGGGCGGCGTCGCCTACCCGCGCCTGCCCGAGCACTTCGCGGCCGGGGACGTTTTCGCGATGCCGTGCCGGACTCGCCGCCGCGGCCTGGACGTCGAGGGGCTGGGGATCGTATACCTCGAGGCGTCCGCGGTCGGGCTGCCCGTCGTGGCCGGTGACTCCGGCGGCGCGCCCGAAGCGGTTCGCGAGGGCGAGACCGGCTACGTCGTCGGCGGGCGCGATCCGGCCCTGCTCACCCGCCGGCTGGTTGAGCTGCTACAAGACGCAGACCTGCGGCGTCGGATGGGAGCGGCGGGACGCTCCTGGGTGCACCAGTCGTGGCGCTGGGACGTGATCGCGGCAATCCTGCACGAGCTACTCGCCGGATAGTGGTTCGTCTGCCGTCCCAGTGACGGCAACCGAACCACTATCCGGCGTAGAGGGCGGCGATGTCGTCGGTGTGTTCGCTGAGCACGACATTGCGCTTCAGCTTCAACGACGGGGTGACCTGGCCGCCCTCCTCGGTCCAGTCGCGCGGCACGATTGTGAACCGGCGGATCGACTCGGCCTTGCTGACCAACGTGTTCGCGTCGTCGACCGCCTTCTGGATCTCGGCGCGCAGCGCCTCGTCCTCGACCAGGTCCTCCACCGTCGTCGAGGACGGCTTGCCGCGCTGCTCGAGCCACTCCGGCAACGACTCGGCATCGATCGTGATCAACGCCGCAATGAACGGCTTCTCGTCGCCCACCACGAGGCACTGGCTGACCAGCCAGTTGGCGCGCACCTGATCCTCGAGCACCCCGGGTGCCACGTTCTTTCCGCCCGCGGTGACGATGAGTTCCTTCTTGCGTCCGGTGATCCGCACGAAGCCGTCCTTGTCGATCTCGCCGAGATCACCGGTGTGGAACCATCCGTCGACGTCGAGCGCCTCACTCGTCGCGTCCTGGTTTCGCCAGTAGCCGGCGAACACCAACGGTGACCTGCACATCAGTTCGCCGTCCTCGCCGATGCGCACGGTGACCCCGCCGACCGGACGCCCCACCGTTCCCACTCGCAACGCGTCGGGGCTGTTGACGCAGATGCCAGCTGTGGTCTCGGTCAGGCCGTAACCCTCGTAGATCGTCACTCCCACACCGCGGAAGAAGTGCCCGAGCCGGCTGCCGAGCGGCGCGCCGCCGGACACCGCAGCGACGCAGTTGCCGCCGAGCGCCGCGCGCAGCCTGCCGTACACGAGCCGGTCGAACAGGCCGTGTTGCAGTTTGAGCAGCGGGCCGGTACGGCCGTGCGCGGTCGCTTCGGAGTACCGGATCGCGACCCGCTCGGCGGCGTCGAAGATCCTGCCCTTCCCGCTGCCGTGGGCCTTCTGCTTCGCGCTGTTGTACACCTTCTCGAACACCCGGGGGACGCCCAGCACGAAGGTCGGCCGGAAGGTGTCGAGGTCGTCGAGTAGATTCTTGACCTCGGCGGTATGGCCTAAGGTGCAGCCGGCATAAAGAGCACCGATTTCGATCACCCGGCCGAAGACGTGCGCAATCGGCAGGAAGAGCAGCGTGGACGTCTTGTCGTTGAGGAACTCCTTCAGTAACTCCACCAGCTCAGTGCACTCGTTGACGAAGCAGCGATGCAGTAACTCGCAGCCCTTCGGGCGTCCGGTGGTGCCCGAGGTGTAGATGATCGAGGCGGGGTCGTCGAGTGCTACCGCGGTGCGGCGCTTGGTCACCTCCTCGTCGGAGACCTCGGTGCCCCTGCTGGCCAGCGAGTCCAGGTCGGCGTCCTCGAACTGCCATACATGCACGAGATCCGGCACCTGCGCGCGGATCGACTCGACGGTCGTAGCGTGGTCGGCGTTCTCGACGAACGCGGCCTTGGCGCCGGAGTCGGACATGATCCACTCCACCTGGTCGGCGCTGGACGTCTCGTAGATCGGGACGACGACGGCGCCGACGGTCAAGCAGGCGAAATCGGCCAGGGTCCACTCGTAGCGGGTCTTGCTCATCACCGCTATGCGGTCACCTCCCTGGATACCTACCGCGATCAAGCCCTTGGCGACGCCGGTCACCTCGTCGGCGAACTGCCGGGTGGTGACGTCGATCCACGACCCGCCCGCGCGCCGGCGCAGCGCGACATGCTCCGCCCGCCGGCCCGCGTTGTCGAAAACGAGGTCGGCGACATTGGTCGTGGTCAGTGTGGTGACATTGCTGGCGACGTGGAGCTCGCGCACTCGTGATCGTCCTCTCGAGACCAGGTCCGTCCGGCGGCCCGTGACCCGAAACGGTAACCGGTTGTCGCGTCGGCGCGCACCCGACGAGGCGGAGATCGACGAAGCCAACGGGCCGGTAGCCTCGCCTGCATGCCGGACCAGTCCACGCAGACGATCGAGATCGACGCCGCTCCGGCTGCGGTCATGGCGGTTATCGCCGACTTCGACAACTACCCGGTGTGGACCGGATCAGTGAAGCGTGCGGAGGTGCTCGAGAAGGGCCCGAACGGCCGGGCAGTGCGGGTCGCGTTCACGCTCGACGCGGGACCGGTGCGCGACCAGTTCGAGCTGTCCTATGTCTGGAGCTCGGACCGCAGTGTGGAGTGGACGTTGGTCAAGGGACAGATGATGCGCGCGCAGCACGGCCGCTACGACCTCGAGGGACGAGACGGCGGCACCCACGTCACGTACTGGCTCAGCGTCGACCTGATCATCCCGATGCTGGGGCTGCTCAAGCGCAAGGCCGAGCGGGTCATCATGGACACCGCGCTGCGGGAACTCAAGAAGCGCGTCGAAAACCTCGGCCCATGCTGACCGAGCGACAGCTTGTGGAGCGAGCGTGATGACCGAGCGACAGCTTGTGGAGCGAGCATGAGACTAGTCCTGTTCACCGGCAAGGGCGGCGTCGGCAAGACGACCGCGGCCGCGGCGACAGCGCTGCACCTGGCCGAGCGCGGCGTGAAGACGCTGCTGCTTTCGACCGATGTCGCGCATTCGGTTGCGGACGCGCTCGACGTGCCCCTGACCGGCGAGCCCGGTGAGGTCGCGCCGAGCCTGTGGGCGGTGCACATCGACCCGCAGAGCCGGTTCGAGGCGGCCTGGCGCGACGTGCAGGTCTTCCTCGTCGAGATGCTCTCCAGGAGCGGCGTCGACCCGATCACGGCGGACGAGCTGACCATCCTGCCCGGCGTCGAGGAGGTCCTGGCTTTGCTGGCGGTGCGTGAGCTGGCGCTGGCGGGCAACTGGGACGCGCTCGTCGTCGACTGCGCGCCGACCGCGGAGACACTGCGCCTGCTGGCGTTGCCCGAGGCGCTGTCGTGGTATCTGCAGAAAGTGTTCCCGGCGCAGCGACGACTCGTTCGCGGCATCCGTCCGATCGCGACGATGCTCGGACGCGGCGAGGGTTTCCCTTCGGACAATGTCTTCGCGGCGTTGCTGCGGCTCAACGACGAGCTGGCGGGCGTCCGGCAGCTGCTCGGCGACCCGTCCGTGACGACGGCGCGGCTGGTGCTCACGCCCGAGTCGGTCGTAACCGCCGAGGCGCGGCGCACGTTTACCGCGTTGGCCCTGTACGGGTATTCGGTCGACCTGATCGTGGCGAACCGGGTCTTCGACGCCGATGGCGATGCGTGGCGCGCGGGCTGGGCCCGCGCCCAGCAAAAGCAGTTGGCGCTGATCCGCGAGTCGTTTGCCGGCGTGCCGGTCGCCGAGGTGCCCTACCGCGGCACTGAGCCAGTCGGGGCGCCTGCGTTGCGGGAGGTTGCGGCCGCACTCTACGGTGGCAGCGATCCGTTGGCAGTGGGTCCGGTGCGGGAGCTGCTACGGGTAGAGCCGGCGGGAGAGGACTTCGTCCTTTCCCTGGCGCTGCCGCTTGCCGAGAAGGGTGCGGTGGACGCGGCGCGGGTGGGCGACGATCTGGTCGTGACCGTCGCCGGGCACCGCCGGGTGTTGAGCCTGCCGAGCGTCCTGCGCCGATGTGCGGTCGTCGGCGGCGGCTTCGACGGCACGACGCTGCGGGTCCGCTTCCGTCCCGATCCTCGGGTCTGGCCCGGACGAGGTGCCGACAGTGAATGAGCGGTCCGCACCGCTCGCCGACGAGGCGGCGCGGTTATGGAGCGCCGTGCAGCAGTGGACGCGTGAGAGCTTCCCGGCGCCGGGCCCGGACGGCCAGCTCGGGCCGGAGTGCCAGTGGTGCCCGATCTGCCAATTCCTCTCGGTGTTGCGCGGCGAGCGCCCGGACGTGACCGAGCGGGTGGCAGAGGCCGGTACGGCGTTGCTGTCGGCGTTGCGCGGCATGTCCGACAGCGCGGCGCCGACGCACCCGGCCGGGCCTGCGCCGCCGCGCGTCCAGCACATCGACCTGGTGGACCCGGAGTGACGCTGGCGATCGGGGTCGACATAGGTGGGACGAAGGTGGCCGGGGGGGTCGTCGACGAGAACGGCCGCATCCTCGACCGCGAGCGGCGCGATACCCCCGGTTCCGACGTTGCCGAGACTGAAGCGACCATCGTCGAGATCGTGTCCGCGCTCGCCGCGCGCAACGAGGTGGCGGCTGTCGGCGTAGGGGCGGCCGGCTGGATCGCCAACGACCGACGCACGGTGCTGTTCTCGCCGCATCTCGCCTGGCGCAACGAGCCGCTCTACGGCGCGCTGGCCGAGCGCATCGCGCTGCCCCTGATCGTCGAGAACGACGCCAATGCCGCCGCCTGGGCCGAGTACCGGTTCGGGGTCGCGGCCGGCCAGGCGGTCGTGGCCTGCGTCACGCTCGGGACGGGCATCGGCGGCGGGCTGGTCGTGGCCGGGCAGGTGTACCGCGGCGCACACGGCATCGCCTGCGAATGGGGCCACATGACCGTTGTGCCGGACGGACGGCTGTGCGCCTGCGGCAATCGCGGTTGCTGGGAGATGTACGCATCGGGCCGCGCCCTGGCCCGGGACGCGCACGAGGTCGCCGTCGAATCGCCGATGTCGGCAGCGCGGCTGCTGGCGCTGGGCGGGTCGCCGAGCGGATTGACCGGGCCGGTGGTGACGGCCGCAGCCGCTGATGGCGATCCGGCGGCGTTGGCGATCTGCACGGCGATGGGTCGCTGGCTGGGCCGCGGCCTGGCCAACGTGGCCGCAGTGATCGACCCGTCGATGTTCGTGATCGGTGGCGGGGTGTCGGCCGCGGGGGAGTTGCTGCTGCGTCCGGCGCGCGAGGACTTCGCGCATTCGCTGACCGGGCGCGGCTTTCGCCCCGACGTCCCGATCGAGCTCGCCGCGCTCGGGGCCGACTCCGGCCTAATCGGGGCTGCCGACCTCGCCCGTACCCACGCCCTCGGCTGACGCAAGGATTGACCACATGCCGACGCTGCGCTTGCTGACCTACAACGTCCGCTCGATGCGCGACGACAGGGAAGCGCTGGGCCGGGTGATCCGGTCCGCCGCGGCGGAGGTGGTCCTGATCCAGGAGTCGCCCCGGTTCCTGCGGTGGCGCTCGCTGTGCGCCCAACTCGCGCGCACCAGCAACCTGGTCGTGGTGAGCGGCGGCCGCGCGGCCGGCTCGAACCTGATCCTGTCCTCGCTCGCGGTGGACGTGGACTCGAGCACGGACGTGCTCTTCAGCAGGGAACCGAAGCTGCACCGGCGCGGCACCGCCATCGCTGTCCTGCGTTACCGGGGAGCCCGGTTCGCCGTCGCTGGGATCCATCTCGACCTGGTCGAGGCGCCTCGGCTGCGCCACATCGGAGAGCTCGACGCGGCGATCGACGCGCACGTACCCGCGGACGTCCGCACCGTCGTGGCCGGGGATGTCAACGATCAACCGGGCTCGCTCACCTGGGCGGCCCTCACCGCGCGGCGACGCGATGCCTTTGCCGAGGCCGGTGTAGGCGAGCCGAACACGTCCAGCGCACAGGAGCCGAGGCGACGGATCGACGCCGTCTTCACCGACCCGGGCATCGAGGTCCGCACGGCTCGCGTGCTCGTCCACCCCGAGCTCGAGGCGGCCAGCGACCACCGTCCGGTGCTGGCCGAACTGGACCTCTAGGAGGTGATCGAACCGACGATGTGGACGTTCAGCCAGCGCTCGAGCGGCAGGGTACAGTGACGCACGGCACAGGCTCGGTGTCGGGAGCGAACTACGCGTACAGAGCTCACAGGACCGCGCCGTCGTCATCGTCGTCGCGGTGCTCGCGCAGCCGCATCACCAGCATCCCGGCGCCGAGCAGCACGCCCATCACGCCGAGCAGCAGGGCGAGCCGGCTGGCCAATCCGAACTCTCCACCGAATGCCAGGATGAGGATCGACATCGCAATTACCGCCATCGCCACGATCGTCGGCGCCGCGAAGCGTGGCAACGGCGGAGGTGGTGGCGGGACGTAGTGATCTTCCTCGGTCCCGGCCGTCTCTGCCGGTAGTGTCGGCTGACTCAGGCGCAGCCGCCAGTCCTCGTCCTCGCGGCGCAGTTGCTTCTCGGCCTCGCGAATGGCGTGGTGCGTGTCGACGTGCCAGTCGGCGACCAGGCGCGCGAACTCGGTGTCCGCGTCGATCCCGGCCAGCGGATCGGCGGCCGAGACGGCGATAGCCGCTCCACTGGCCCGCACGACGGACGCAACGATCGTCTTGGCGTCGGCGCGCTCACCGGCCGCGACGTAGAGGCGCAGCGAACCGGCGGGGACGGCCGCCGCGGGAGCCTCGGCGAGGTAGGCGGCGATCCGGGCACGTCCCAGCGCGAGAAGCACGTGCGGTGCCATCGGCGCCGCCACGTCGATGAGCGCGACGTAGGACGGCGCAACCAGCCCGTTGTCGCGTCGTCCGGCGGGCTCGCCAGTGGGTTGGGTCGTGGGCGGTGGCGGTTCGGAAGTCACGCCGGCTCACCCGCGACGTCCGAGGCTGGGGTCTCGGAGGCGGTCAGCGACCGGATGAACTCGACCGACCCTGCGAAGATCGTCGGCGCGTCGTTGTCCAGCGTGGCAACGTGGTAACTGTGCGCGAGCAGGATCTCCTCGACCGTGGTGGACGTGGCGCCGGACTTGAGCAGCTGAGCCGACAGCGAGTCGACGACGTGGTCCTCGAGGCTGCGAAACATCCGGATCGGCGCGGTGACCTTCGCCAGATCCGCCACCGTCAGCTTCCAGAGCTTGGTCAGCGATGTGAACGCCACGACGGGCGTGCGGTCGTCGGCCGGCTCCTCGACGCCGGGCTTCTTGATGTCGCCGCCGATGGACTTCTGCGAGCGAATCAGCCAGGACACGTAGGGCGCGAATCTGGCGTCGAGGCGGCGGGTGCCGAAGGCGGGGTTGACGAGGATCAGCCCGGCGATGCGATCCCCCTTCGCCTCCGCCAGGCGGGTCACCAGGGTGGCGCCCATCGACAGCCCGGCGCCGATCACGGTGTCGCAGCGGGCCGCGAGCTCGTCGTAGGCCTGCTCTACTGCGCCGTACCATTGCGGCCACCTCGACCTGTTGGTCTCGCGCCAAGTGTGGCCGTGCCCGGGCAGCAGTGGCAGCCGAACGGTGTAGCCGGCGTCGGCGAACGCCCGGGCCCAGTCGCGCACACTTGCCGGCGTCCCGGTGAACCCGTGGCTGACGACGACACCGATCGGACCGCCGTCGGCGGCGAAGGGTTCGGCTTCAGGTAGCAGGGGCACCCGCCCATCATGCCTGCCGGGTCCAGCCTGAGGAATGGTGCAGCGCAGGTCGCAGGCACTAGCCTTCCGGCAAGGGGATGTGTGAACACTGGCAGGAGTTGCGGCGTTGTTCTACTGGCTGGTGAAGTTCGTCCTCGTCGGTCCACTGCTGCGTCTGCTCTGGCGGCCGTGGACCGAGGGCCTGGACCACGTCCCGCAGGACCGTCCGGCTGTCCTGGCCAGCAATCACCTGTCCTTTTGCGACTCGTTCTTCCTGCCACTCGTGGTGCATCGCCAGGTCACCTTTTTGGCCAAGTCTGAGTACTTCACCTCGCCGGGGCTCAAGGGGCGGATCACGCGGGTGTTCTTCGCCGCCGTCGGGCAGGTGCCGATCGACCGCGACGACTCGGACGCATCCCGCGCAGCGCTGGGGACCGGCGTGCGCGTGCTGGGCGGGGGGAAACTGCTGGGCATCTACCCCGAGGGCACCCGCTCCCCGGACGGGCGTCTCTACCGCGGCAAGACCGGGGTCGCCCGCATGGCCCTGGAATCCGGCGCGGTCGTCGTCCCGTGCGCCATGATCAACACTGCGGCGATCCAGCCGCCCGGGCGGCTGCTGCCGCGGCTGCGGCCCCGTCCAGGTGTGCGGTTCGGCCGTCCGCTGGACTTCTCGCGCTACGAGGGCATGGCCGGCGACCGCCTCGTCGAGCGCTCGGTCACCGACGAGATCATGTACGCGCTGATGCAGCTTTCCGGTCAGGAGTACGTCGACCGGTACGCCGCCGAGGTGAAGCGGGCCGCGGCCAGCAGCCGCGCCATCGCAACTGACCAGCGCGAGGCCAGCGTCCCGGACACCCGGGCTTCGTAGCGGCGTGCGCTTCTTCTACGACTGCGAGTTCATCGAGGACGGCCGCACGATCGAGCTCGTCTCGATCGGGGTCGTCGACGAGACCGGACGCGAGTTCTACGCGGTGTCGACGGAGTTCGACCCGGCGCCGGCGATCCGGTGGGTGCGCGAGAACGTCCTGGACAAGCTGCCTTCACCGGGCGATCCGGCCTGGCGCCCGCTCG
Organism: Actinomycetota bacterium; assembly: GCA_030948475.1. Taxonomy (GTDB): domain Bacteria; phylum Actinomycetota; class Actinomycetes; order Mycobacteriales; family Jatrophihabitantaceae; genus JALZAI01. The sequence continues at coordinate 10,051 of JALZAI010000109.1, read as the reverse complement.
AGCGGATCCGTGCTGACCTGCTCGCCTTCTTGACCGAGCCGGGGGAGCCGATCGAACTCTGGGCCTGGATGGCGGCGTACGACCACGTCGCGCTCGCCCAGCTCTGGGGTGACATGCGCGTCCTGCCCCGGGCCATCCCGCGCTTCACCCACGAGTTGCGTCAGCGCTGGGAGGACGCCGGCCGGCCCGAGCTGCCCGGCGCGCCCGCGGAACAGCATGACGCCCTCGCCGACGCGCGGCACAACCTCGCCCGCTGGCAGGCTCTGACCGCGGCGCACTAGGGTCCCCAGGCGGGCGACTCGAAAGGAACGTGACGCATGCGCATCGGAGTGCTCACCGGCGGCGGCGACTGCCCGGGTCTCAATGCCGTCATCCGTGCCGTCGTACGCAAGGGCGTCGGCGTGTACGGCTACGAGTTCGTGGGTTTTCGGGACGGCTGGAAGGGTCCGATGGACAACATCACCATGCCCCTCGGCGTGCCCGAGGTGCGCGGCATCCTGCCTCGTGGCGGGACGATCCTCGGTTCGTCGCGTACCAACCCATTCAAGGTGGACGACGGCTTGGACCGGATCACCGCGACACTGCACGAGCAGCGCATCGACGCACTGATCGCGATCGGCGGCGAGGACACGCTGGGGGTCGCGACCAGGCTCAGTGAGCTCGGCGTCCACGTCGTGGGCGTCCCGAAAACCATCGACAACGACCTCAACGCCACCGACTACACGTTCGGTTTCGACACCGCGCTCAACATCGCGATGGAGGCGATCGACCGGTTGCACACCACGGCCGAGTCGCACCATCGCGCCTTGATCGTCGAGGTGATGGGACGGCACGCGGGCTGGATCGCGCTGCACGCGGGACTCGCGGGGGGCGCCAACGTCATTCTCATCCCGGAACAGCCGTTCTCGCTTCAGCGGGTCTGCTCCTACGTCGAGAGCCGGTTCCAGTCGCACTACGCGCCGATCATCGTGGTCGCCGAGGGTGCGACGCCCGACGGTGGCGAGAGTGCGACCGTCGACCGGGGACTGGATTCCTTCGGGCACGTGCGGCTCGGCGGTATCGGCGAGTGGCTGGCGGGCGAGATCGAAAAACAGACCGGCAAGGAGGCGCGCACCACCGTGCTCGGCCACATCCAGCGGGGCGGCACGCCCTCCGCGTTCGACCGCGTGCTCGCGACCCGCTTCGGCCTGCACGCCGTCGACGCGGTGCAGGCCGGGGCATGGGGGCAGATGGTCGCGCTACGCGGTACCGACATCGTCCGGGTCGCGCTGAGCGCGGCCACCGCGGAGCTGAAGACGGTCAAGCCGGAGCTCTACGCCGAGGCGGAAGTTTTCTTCGGCTAGCCGCCGGCGATCGTCATGCGCGGAGCTAGTCATGACCCGACCAGAGAATGAAGATCAACGGGACAAGTGGGGCGGCGCTACTTCAGGACGTTGACGGCGCGGGCGATCACCAACAATGAGGTGATCATCGCCGCGAGCGCCTGCAGCGACATCAACAGCTTGGCCCGTGACGTCAGCGGCATCGTGTCGGTCGGGCTGAACGCGGTGGAGTTGGTGATCGAGACGAACAGGTAGTCGACGAATACCGGGATCCAGCTGGCGTCGCCGTCGGTGCCGAGCGCCATCTTCGCGACCGGCTCGCTGTCCTGCGGGAACAGGAAGTCCGCTCGGCGCGCCGGCACGTCGGAAGCGGGCAGTCGCGCGACCGCGCCGCCCCGGTCGAGGTCCCAGAAGACCAGCGCGAACGCGACGATGTTGGTCAGCCACACTTGCAGTGCGGCCAGTAGCAACTCCCGGCCGTTGGTGATGTGCGCGGTCGCGAGGTTGCGCAGCAGGAAGCTGAGCGCGATCAGATTCGTGACGATGACGACACCCGTCAGCAGCAGGCCCATGTTGCGCGACCAGCGCGTCTCGTTCGTCATCCGCGTCGGATTGATCGCCACGAGCGGCACGAGCAGCGCGATTTCTACCGACGACAGCAGCCACCGCGGCTCGACGAGCAGCGAGTTCGGCAGCAACGCGTGACTGACCGCGGCCAGCACGACTGCGAGGCTGGCGGGCAGCCGTACCTCGCCGCGTCGTGCGGCGTCCCGATGGCTGAAGCTCTTGATCAGCCGCGGTTGGGTGACCCGCTGCTCGGCGCTCACTGCCGGATCGTGGCACGGCGGCCGGGCTTGCCCCGGGACGGCTCGCCGCGCACCGGCTCTACCCTGGTGACGTGCGCGAAGCTTGCGAGCGAACCATAGACATGGACCTTTGGCGGCCGAACGAGGCTCGGCCGTGAGCGAAGCTTGCGAGCGAACCGTGGGTGTGACCACTGCGCTCGACCCCGACGATCTTGGGCTGGACGCTTGGCGGCAGCTGCCCGCTCGGCAGCAGCCGATCTGGCCGGACCAGACCATGCTGCGGGAGAGCGCGCTGACCCTGGCCGGAATGCCGCCGCTGGTCGTGGCATCCGAGGTCGACCAACTCCGTGAGCGGCTGGCCGCCGTGGCGCGTGGCGAGGCGTTCCTGCTGCAGGGCGGGGACTGCGCCGAGACGTTTCAGACGTCCTCGCAGTCCGATATCGCCGGCAAGGTGCGGGTGCTGCTGCAGATGGCGGTCGTGCTTACCTACGGCGCGTCCATGCCGGTGGTCAAGCTGGGCCGGATCGCGGGGCAGTACGCCAAACCCCGCTCGTCGGAGCTGGACGCCACGGGGCAGCCGTCCTACCGCGGCGACATGGTTAACGAGCTGGCCGGGGACCGCACCCCCGATCCGCGCCGCATCCTGCGTGCGTACTCGACCGCGGCCTCGACGCTGAACCTGCTGCGCGCGTACGCCGGTGGTGGGCTGGCCTCGCTCGACCGCGTCCACGCCTGGAACACCGCATTCGCGCGTACCACCGCGACCGGCTACCGCTACGAGAAGCTGGCCGGCGAAATCGACCGCGCTGTGCGGTTCATGCGCGCCTGCGGCGTGCACGACTCGGCGCTGGAGGGTGTCGAGCTCTACGCCGGGCACGAGGCGCTGATCCTCGAGTACGAGCGTGCGCTGACCCGGCTCGAGGACGGGCGCGCGTACGACCTGTCCGGGCACTTCGTCTGGGTGGGCGAGCGCACTCGCCAGCTCGACGGTGCGCACCTGGACTTCGTCTCGCGCATCGCCAACCCGATCGGCGTCAAACTCGGGCCGACCACCACGCCGGAATTCGCCGCTGAGCTGGTCGAGCGCCTCGACCCCGACGGGCTGCCGGGACGGTTGACGCTGATCACCCGGATGTCGAACGCGCTGGTCCGGGACCGGCTCCCGGCCGTCGTCGAGAAGGTGCAGTCGACCGGACATCTCGTGGTGTGGCAGTGCGACCCGATGCACGGCAACACCGAGGAGACCGCTGATGGAGTCAAGACCCGCCATCTGGACCGCATCCTTGACGAGGTCGACGGGTTCTTTGACGTGCACGCCGCGCTCGGCACGCATCCGGGCGGTGTGCACGTCGAGCTGACCGGCGACGACGTCACCGAATGCCTCGGCGGCACGGCCGAGCTAACAGCGGCCGACCTGGCGCGGCGCTACGAGACGGCCTGCGATCCACGGCTGAACATCGAGCAGTCGCTCGAGCTGGCCTTCCGGGTCGCGGAGCGGCTGGTGTCCGACCGCCGCCGCCGCGAGGCTGCCCCGTGAAGCAGCAGCCCTGGTCCGTTCCCGCGCTGTCGCGGTCGCGCTCGGTCGGCGCGAGTGGCGACTTTCACGCCGAGTGGCGAACTGTAACTCGCCACTCGGCAGACAAGTCCCCACTCGCCAGTGAGAACGGCGGATGAGGGGCGACCCGGTGATCGTCGATCTGCGTTCGGACACGGTGACCCGCCCGACGGCGGCGATGCGTGCCGCCATGGCGGAAGCCGAGGTCGGCGACGACGTCTACGGCGAAGATCCCGAGGTGAACGCGCTCGAGTCCGAGGTGGCCGCGCTGCTGGACAAGCAGGCTGCCCTCTACGTCCCGTCCGGCACGCTCGGCAACCAACTGGGCATGCGGCTGCTGGTACGTCCGGGCCAGGAGCTGGTGTGCGACTCGCTGGCGCACGTCGCGCGTGCCGAGCTCGGTTCCGCGGCCGTGTTGTCCGGAATCACGTTCCGTACCTGGAGGGCATCGCGCGGGCTGCTCGACGTCGAGGCGATCCGCGAGCTGGTGACGCCGGACGCCGGCCCGTACCTGGTCTCCACTGCTGCGCTCCATGTCGAGAACACGCACAACTTCGGCGGCGGGACGGTGCAACCTGCCGAGCAGCTCAGCGCGGTCGCTGAGCTGGCACGCGACACCGGACTCGGCCTGCACCTGGACGGCGCCCGGCTGTGGAACGCGCACGTCGCGACCGGGACGCCGCTCGCCGAGTTGGCCGGGCCGTTCGACACCGTTTCGGTGTGCCTGTCCAAGGGGCTGGGCGCCCCAGTGGGATCGGTGCTCGCATCGACGGCCGAGGGGATCACCGAGGCGCGCGTGTGGCGCAAGCGCTACGGCGCGGGGATGCGCCAGGCCGGCGTGCTCGCCGCGGCCGGACGGTACGCGCTGGCCAAACACATCGACCGTCTCGTCGAGGACCACACGCGGGCCAGGCGGCTGGCCGAGGCGCTCGGCGGCGATCCCACGCACGTTCACACCAATATCGTCGTGCTCGACGTCGGCGAGGCCGCGGTCGTCGCGGGGAAGGCGCGCGAGCAGGGCGTGCTCGTGTCCGCACTCGGGGCGCGCGTCCTGCGGCTTGTCACCCACCTGGACGTCGACGACGACGGGATCGACCGGGCTATCGATGTCCTGCGCCCGATGACCGTCCCACCGAATAGGGTGCCCGCCTAGCCGGCGAAGTGCGCCGCGGACGTCCGTCCGAGCAGCGCGGGAATCGTCGTCACCGCGTCGGCCAGTTCGGCGAGCGAGTCGCCGAAGAGCGCCTGCGCCCCGTCGCAGAGTGCCGACTCCGGACGTGGGTGCACGTCGACCATCACCCCGTCGGCACCGGCGGCGATACCGGCGCGCGCCAGCGGGACGACGAGATCGCGCCGCCCAGCCGCATGCGAAGGATCGATGAGCACCGGCAAGTGACTCTGGCGCTGCACCATCGCGACGGCGGACACGTCCAGCATGTTGCGGATCGCGGGCTCGAACGAGCGCACGCCGCGTTCGCACAGGACGATGTCGAGGTTGCCGCGCTGGGCGATGTATTCCGCGGCCATCAACCATTCCTCGTACGTGGCGGTCAACCCCCGTTTGAGCATGATCGGCTTACCGGTGGCGCTGACCGCCTGGAGTAGCGCGAAGTTCTGCATGTTGCGCGTGCCGATCTGCAGCATGTCGGCGTACTCGGCGACGACGTCGACGTCGGCGACGTCGAGCACCTCGGTGACGACCGGCAGATTCACCTCCTCGCGCACGTCGGCGAGGATGCGCAGTCCCGCGACGCCGAGACCCTGGAATGCGTAGGGCGAGGTTCGCGGCTTGTAGGCGCCGCCGCGCAGCAGGGTCGCTCCGGCAAGCTTTGCCATCCGCGCCGACTCGAGAGTCTGATCGGCGGTCTCGACCGCGCACGGCCCGGCGATGAAGGTGAAGGTGTCGGGTCCGATCGGCACGCCGCCGACTCGGATGGTGGTGCGCTTGCTGTGGTTCTGGGCCGAGACCAGCTTGTACGGCGCGGTGATGCGCATCGTCTCGGCGACGCCCGGCAGGCCGTCCGCGTCGAGCGTCTCCAGCACGTCCTCACTGCCGACGACACCGACGATCGTGCGCATCACGCCGCGACTGACGAATGCCTGTCCGCCGTGGGTCTCGATGTGCGTGACCACCCCGAGGATGTCGGAATCGCCGGCCCCTGGTGCCATGACGATGACCACTGAACCTCCTGGCACTTCACGCGAGCGCTCATCGCAAACCCTAGCCGCGCGGAATCAGGCTCGGTGCGCGCTCACGACCAGGTTGTCCAGGTAGTTGTGCGTCACGAAGTTGAAGTCGCCGGCGCAGGTGATCAGGCGCAACTCCGGTAGCGGAGTCGGGCCGTACACCGCCGCGCTGGGAAACTGATTCTTCGGGTAGCTGGCGAGAGTGTCGACGACGAAGCTGACCGTTCTGCCGTCGCGCGCGTGGACGAGGACCCGATCGCCTGCATGCAGTTGGTGCAGCCGGTAGAACACCGCGGGACCGGTGCGCGAGTCGACGTGCCCTGCGATCACCGCGGGTCCGGCTTGACCGGGACGCGAGCTGCCGACGAACCATCCGGCTTCCTGCCACTTTCGAGGTGCCTCGAGCGTTCCGTCCGCGGCCAGGGACAGCAACTCCAGGCTGGTGTCAACGCCGATGGCCGGTATGGACAGTCGCGAAGGCACTCCGACGGCAGGCGCCGTGCTCGACGGTGCGGCGGACGGGACGCCGAAGCGAGTCGACGACGTGCGCGGCGCCGGGGTGGTTGCCGACGCGGTCGTCACGGGGTCGGTTGCGGGTGTGCTCGTCTCGGTCACGCTCGGTGAACTGCTCGCCGACGTGCTTGCCGCGACGCGATGCCGGTCGGCCCCGCGGCCGTCGAGCGCCCAGAACACGGAGACAACCAGCACCACGACAGCGGCGAGGACCGCGAGCGTCGCCGGTCGGCTGAGCCGGGTCCGGCGGTGCCGCGGGACGTAGCCGGGGTCGGTCATGAGGAGCGGTTCTCCGGCAGCAGCGTAGGGAGCGTTAGCGACCGGGATGCGGAGCGGAGAGGCGCTACGGGGTGCACGGTCATGTTGCGCGGTGCCTGCGCCGGCTCGCCGTGGTCACCGCCGCGAGCGAAGAGAGGACGACAAGAGTCAGGATCGTCCACCCGAGCGATGTCGATGGTGCCGTCGCCGCAGGCGGGCGGGTCGCAGTGCCGCCGCCGCCGGTGTCGGCGGAGCCGGGCATCTGGCTGGCGCCGGCCGCGTCGAGCAGCAACCGCATGGTCACGCCGCCGCCGCGGACATCCAGCAACACGACCGAGTAGACGGAGCCGCCGCGGACGGTGACGCTCTGCCGGACGGTCGGCCGCTGGTTGGCCGATCCGGTCGCGCTCATCAACCAGGTCCCTGCCGGCACCGAGGCGTACCCCGTCGCGGACGCGAAGGCCTGGTGAGTGGCGAGCACCGGCCCGCGGAGGGCGCGAACGTTCACTCGTCCCGCGCTGCTTGCGGCCTGGATCAGCCGGACGCGCGCGTGCTCGGCTGCGGGCGGGCTCAGGTCGTCGTCGAGCACCGCGCCGTGACGGCCGCTGCCGACCCCCTCACCCGCAAGCGTGTAGGCCCGGCCGGCTTGCAACCGAGCCGCCCAGCTCAGTAGCGGACGGGTGGTGGCGGGCTTGCCGTGCGCGACGAGCACGACGCGGTAGCTGCCAGCAGGAATCCGGGCGTACGAGCCGACCGTGCCGTAGGTCATCGCCGAACCGGCGGGTAGCGCAGCACCGTGGGCCGGTTCGAGGTAGGCGTCGACCGACGGCGTGTCGGGTGAGAGGTGCGCGGCCCGCACCATGGCAACGCCGGCCGACGGGGCGGCACCGGCCGCCGACGTGAGTAGCGCCGGCGCGACAAGCACAAGCCCGGCCGTAAACACGCAACCAATTGCGCGAAATGTCATTGCCTGCCCCCCATTGTTTCAGGCACAGAAATGTTCCCGGCATTCCGTCGCGCCCCTCGGAACAGCCGAGGACAGCATACGCCAGGGAAATAGCGAGCGCTCGGCAAAAGCGGCATGCACTGGACGCGGGAATGAACCCTAATTCGCGCATTGCTCGCATTCACGGAATTGGCAGCTGCAGTCAGATGACCGCGAGGGTGACCGTCGATCCGACATGCACGGACTGCCCTGCGCTCGGGTCCTGGCCGACGACGAGATTCCTGGCGCGCAGCCCGTAGACCACCTTGCGGTCGACCTGAAGACCGAGCTGGATGAGTTCAGCTCTGGCGCCGTCATAGGACGACAGGGTCGGGATCGCCGGCACGGTGACGAATTCGGGTCCCTTCGAGACCATGACCGTGACCCGGCTGCCCTGCGGCGCCTGCCCCGACGGCGACACCGAGATCACCCCGCCGGACGACACATCGCTGCTGTATTCGCTCGTGCGCTTGACCTGGAACTTCGCCTTGGCCAGGGTGGCCGCGGCCTCATCGATGGGAGTTCCCTGGGGGATCGTCGGGATGTCGAGGATCGGCGGCCCGGAGGACACGACGAAGCGCACCGAGTCCGACCGCTTGATCGCGCTGGCGCCTTTCGGACTCGTGAGGATCACGCTGCCGGCGCTCACCGTAAGGCTCGCTCGGTAGGTCACGTTGGCGTCGAACTGGATGCCGCGGGTCTGCAACAGCGACTCGGCATTGGTCAGCTTCATTCCCGACACGTCGGGGACAGCGATGCGGTCTTTGCCGAGCGAGACCGATAGGTTGATCGCCTTGCCTTGCTCGAGCCGCGTACCGCTCGTCGGATCAGAGCTGATGACTGAGCCCTTGGGCACCTGCTCGCTGTAGCGGTTGCTGATCCGGCCGAGCTTGTAGTGGTCCTGAGCCAGCCGACTCTCTGCGGCGCTCAGTTTCTGCTTCGCCAGGTTGGGCACGTGCGAGTTCCACGACTGCCACCAATGCGTGCCGAGGTAGCCTGCCCCCAGCGATGCCGCACCGACGAGCAGCACGATCAGGGTGATCAGGACGCTGCGGCGACGGCGGCGGGCCCTGGCCGAGCGAGGCTTGCGGGCGCGTGGCGGCGGGATGACGACGGGCGGCGTCAGGGCGTGCTCGTCAGGTGCGTGGATGCGCGGACTGGTCACCAGGCGCGTGTCGTGCTGGGTCGTGCGCACGACGTCGGTGCTGTCGGCGTCCCCGCGCGGCCCCTGTCTGTCACGCATCAGAGCGGGACCAGCCGACGTGCGCGGACGTACCGGCACGGGAGTGATCGGCAGCGCCAGCGCGACCCGGATGTCAGCCAGCTCGGCGAGGAACGCCGCCGCGTCGCTCGGGCGCCCGGCCGAGTCGGTGTCGGTGGCGCTGATGACGAGCTCGTCGATCTCGCTCGGCACCCCCTTCACCCGGGAGGACGGGGCCGGGACACGCGAATGGACGTGCTGGTAGGCGACGTTCATCGCTGTCTCGCCGCGGAAGGGGGGTTGCCCAGTCAGCAGCTCGAAGAGCACGATGCCGGCCGCGTAGACGTCCGAGCGGGGGTCCGCGAAGCCGCGGGTGATCTGCTCCGGCGCGCAGTACGCGACGGTGCCCATGATCAACCCGGTCCGCGTGGACGTCGGGTCGGCGTCGATCGCCCGTGCCAGACCGAAGTCGGCGACCTTCACGATGCCCGCGTCGGACAACAGGATGTTCTCGGGCTTGACGTCGCGGTGCACCAGGCCAGCGCGGTGGGCGGAGGCAAGCGCGGCGAGCACCGGCTCCATGATCGACAGTGCTTCCGCGGGAGTGAACCGACCGCCGCGCTCGCGGATCAGATCCCGCAGAGTACGTCCGTCGACGAGCTCCATCACCAGGAAGACATGATCACCGTCGGACGTGTCGTGACCCTGGTCGTAGACGGCAACCGCATTCACGTGTGTCAGGCGGGCGGCGGCACGTGCCTCGCGCGCGAACCGGTCGGTGAACGCGGGATCGGCACACAGCGCTGAGGACATCACCTTGACGGCGACGAGCCGGTCGAGCCGCTCGTCGACGGCCGCGTACACCGTGGACATCCCACCGCGGGCGATCCGGTTGCGGATGCGGTACCGACCTTCGAGCAAGCGACCGACCATGGGGTCAGCCGTCGCTGTCTGCACGGTGCCGATTCTACGGGCGTTTCACGCGCGATCAGTGCCACGCGCCGGGCGCGCGGCGAATCGGCTGCGGGCCGTGCCCCGAAGGTGGGGACCGTCGCGATCTCGGTGGAGCCCCGATCGTCCATGATGGGAGAGTGTTCGGTGGGGGCGAGGTCGAGCTGCTGGCCGATGCCGACCGACCGGGTGGATGGTTGCTGTTGGTCGATCGCATCCGACAGTCCTACGTCGACGTCGACGATCCACGCTACCTCGACTTTGAGTACGTGC
>JALZAI010000116.1 GCA_030948475.1 Actinomycetota bacterium | reverse complement strand
CTGCAGCACCACGACCGGATCTGGAGCGGCCGCACCGGAGAACTGCACCTGCGTTGGTCCGGGGCCCACCAGGCCCGTCCGTCCCGCGGTGGCGAGCTGCTGCGCACCACCTTGCGCATCGCGCGTGGCCAGCACCACGACCTGGTGCTCGAGCTCGGCGCCGGACCACTGCCCGACGAGATCGTGGACCCGGACACCGCGTGGCGTGCGACCGAAACCTCCTGGCAGCGCGACGTGCCTCGGTTCGAGCAGGTCCGCAATCCCAGGGACACGCGCCGCAGCTACGCGGTCCTGCGCGGGCTGACCAGCGCGGGCGGCGGCATGGTCGCCGCCGCGACGACGGGCCTGCCCGAGCGGGCGAAAGCCGGGCGCAACTACGACTACCGCTACGTATGGATCCGCGACCAGAGCTACGCCGGACACGCCGTCGCAGCGTGCGGGCCGCACCCGCTGCTCGACGACGCAGTGCGCTACGTCAGCGATCGGCTGCACGACCACGGTCACCAGCTTGCCCCGGCCTACACGGTGACCGGGGAACCGGTTCCCGCGCAGCGACACCTGAATCTGCCCGGATATCCGGGCGGCTCCGACATCGTCGGCAACTGGGTCAACCAACAGTTCCAGCTCGACGCCTTCGGCGAGGCGTTGCAGCTGTTCGCCGCGGCAGCCCGCTGGGATCACCTCGACGCCCAGCAGTGGCAGGCGGCGGAGCTGGCCGCCGCGGCGATCGAGCGACGGTGGCAGGAGCCGGACGCCGGAATCTGGGAAATCGACAACCGCGCGTGGACGCACAGCCGGTTGACTGCCGCGGGCGGACTCCGCGCGATCGCAGGGGTCGCCCCGGCGGGGGAGCAGACGAGCAGCTGGATTGCGCTTGCTGATCGCATCGTGGCGGACACCGCCGGCAGCGCGCTGCATCCCGACGGCTATTGGCAACGCGCGCCCGACGACCCGGCACTGGACGCTGCGTTGCTGCTGCCCGGGTTGCGCGGCGCCGTCCCCGCCGACGATTCGCGCACCCGCGCGACATTGGAGGCGTGTCTGCGCGAGCTGTGCGTAGACGGGTACGCGTATCGCTTTCGCCACGACGACCGACCCCTCGCCGATGCGGAGGGGTCGTTCCTGCTGTGCGGCTTCCTCGTCGCGCTCTCGCTGCACCAGCAGGGGCGCGGCGTCGAGGCCGCGGGTTGGCACGAGCGCACCCGTGCTGCCTGCGGGCCGCCACAGCTCTACAGCGAGGAGTACGACGTCGAACAGCACCAGATGCGCGGCAACCTGCCCCAGGCGTTCGTGCACGCCCTGCTCATCGAGACGTCCGCCCGGCTGGCCGAATAGCGGCCCAAGCTGCGGGTACCGACCCGCGTCGTCGCCATCGTCGCTCTTGGCCGGTGTTCCCGCTCGGAATCAGAAAGCGAGCCGGGCGAGCAGCAGCAGGATCGGCGCCAGCAGGAGTAGCGCGGCGGTGCGTCCCGTCGCGGTGCGTGCGCCGGTCCTGTCGCCACATCCGCGCCGTCGCACCGTTCTCCTGGGCTGCAGCGATTTCTCAGCGGTAACGGTCGAAAGCCGCTCCAGCCGGCACGCAGGGGAAATGCGGGGCTGAAGCGGCTCTCGTGATCGCTGTCCGTTCCGTGGGAGGGTACGGGACGGACGGGAACATTACGTAATCCGTAACTTTGCTGACCTTACACCCAATCTGCCCCAATATCACACCGATCATGAGACGTGGGTCTCAGCGGCCTTCCGGACGCGCCGGGTGGACCCGTCGACCCGCTCGGTGCGGTCATGCTCGTCGAGGTACTCCAGAAGCGGGACGGCGACCCGGCGGGTCGTGCCGAGCGCCTGCCGTGCCTGGCTGGTCGTGAACGGCTGCGGCAGCGCACGCAGTGCCTCGAGCGCCACGGCCGGGGCTGACGGCAAGAGCACGATGTCGGCGCTGATCCGCACCAGCCGCCCGGCCCGCTCGGCTGCGGCGAGTTCGCGCCGTCCCAACCCGAGGTCCGCGAGATCGGTGCTCTCCGGTGCAGCGAACGGCGCGTCGCGCAGCTGCGCCTCGATGCTGCGCACGCCGTCCTCGGCGGTACCGAGCGAGCTCGCCGGTTCGGTTGGGCCGACCCGACCGTTGCGGATGTGCAACTGCGCATCGGCGAGCAGCGGCGCGAGCACATCGTGCGCGGGCAGCCCGAGCGCGCGGACCAGCGCCGTGAGGGGCATGGCCGGTTCGAGCGGCGAGCGTGCCGCCCATTCGGCCACAGCTGCCGGAGCGGCCCGGACCCAGCCGCGCCACGTCGGCTCACCGACCAACCATTCGCCTACACTGCGCACGTCGGCGAGGTCGTCGAGCGCGATCCCGAGCGCTGCCATCCGGTCACGGCGCACCGAACCGCGTCGCTCGATCTCGACGCGCGGGTCCGGCCGGCCCAGTGCCGTGGCGAGTTCGTCGGCCCGACGCCCGGCCGCACCGCGACGGGTGAACGGCGGGGGATCGGCGTCCAGGACGAGAACCCCGGCAGCGACCGACTGCCGTCCGGGATCGCGCAGCACGGCACGATCCCCGGCTTGGATCGGCAGCGGGCGCCTGGTCGCGAGCCGCACCAGGCCGCCGCCTCCGCCGAGCGGGCGCAGGTGTACCGATTCGGACGCCGTGCCGACGTGCAGCACGAGTTCGGCGGGCAATTGCTCCGCGCTGGCCAGCCGGACGTCGACCGTGCGCGTCCAGTGCCACGCCCCGGGCGTCACCAGCACGTCGCCGCGTCCGATCTCGTCGCGGTCGACGGCGCGCAGGTTGAGCGCGACTCGGCCCACCGCCTCGACGCGTTCGCGCTGCTCGCCGAGGGACTGCACGCCGCGCACCGTGACCCGCCGTCCGCGCAGTTCCAGCTCGTCGCCGACCGCGACCGCGCCGGCCGAGAGCGTCCCGGTCACGACCGTGCCGCTGCCGCGCGCGGTGAAGCTGCGGTCGACCCAGAGCCGGACTCGGGCAGCTCGATCAGCGGCGGGCAATGAGGCGAGCAGCCGGTCGAGGGCAGTGCGCAACTCGTCGATGCCCTGTGCGGTTATCCCGGACACGGTCACGCTGTCGAGTTCGCCCAGGCTGGACCGGGCGAGCCGTCCGAGCGCTTCGCGTCGTGCCGGCGCTGGATCGGCGAGATCGCTTCGGGTCACCGCGAGCAACCCATGCCGGACCTCGAGCGCGTCGATGGCAGCGAGATGCTCCGCCGACTGTCGCGACCACCCCTCGTCCGCGGCGACGACGAACAGCACCGCCGGCGCCGGACCGAGCCCGGCCAGCATGTTGGCGATGAAGCGCTGATGCCCTGGGACGTCGACGAAGGCCAGCTGAGCGCCGGACGGCAGTGTCGTCCACGCGTAGCCGAGGTCGATCGTCATGCCGCGCCGCCGCTCTTCGGCCCAGCGGTCCGGCTCCATGCCGGTCAGCGCTCGCACCAGCGTGGACTTGCCGTGGTCGACGTGCCCGGCGGTGGCGACGACGGGCACGGTCAGGATTCCTCTGCCGCAGCCTGGACCGCGGCGAGCACGGTCGCGTCCTCGACCGGGTCCACGCAGCGCAGATCGAGAAGGCAGCGGTCATGCTCGATCCGTCCCACGATCGGCGGAGCACCGCGGCGCAATGCTTGCGCGAACGAGGCGGGCACCGCGATTGCCCAACCCGGCAAGACGATCCCGGGCGCGCCGCCGCCGCCGACCGCGCCGTCGGACGGCACCACCTCGACCGGTCCTGGTAACCGCGCGGCCAGCGTCTCGCAGCGCGCGAGCTGCGTGGCGGCGTCGGCGCGCAGGTATCGCCACGTCGGCGTCGGCGGACCGTCCAGGGTCGCCTCCAGGGCGGCCAGGGTCAGCTTGTCGAGGCGCAACGCCCGGGCGAGCGGGTGGCGCCGCATCTTCTCGATCAGAGCGCTGGCACCGAGGACGAGGCCCGCCTGCGGACCGCCCAGCAGCTTGTCGCCGCTGCACGTCACCAGCGCAGCCCCGGCCCGCAGCGACGTGGCGACGTCCGGCTCGTGCGGCAGCAGCGGATCCGGCGCGAGTAGACCGCTGCCGACGTCGGCGATCACCGGGACGCCGAGACGGGACAGCTCGCGCACGGCCACCGACGCCGTGAACCCGTCGATGCGGAAGTTGCTCGGATGCACCTTGAGCACGCAACCGGTGTCTGCGCCGATCGCGGCGCGGTAGTCGTGGACGCTCGCCCGGTTGGTGGTGCCGACCTCGCGCAGCCGCGCGCCGGTCGATTCGACGAGGTCGGGTAGGCGGAACCCGTCGCCGATCTCGACCATCTCGCCGCGACTGATGACGATCTCGCGACCGGCGGCGAGGACAGTGGTGGCGAGCACCAGCGCGGCGGCGCCGTTGTTCAGCACCAGCGCGTCCTCGGCGTCAGGAACGGCCTGCCGTAATGCGGCCAGGGTGGCGCGACCGCGTAGCGCGCGCTGACCGGACGCAAGGTCGAACTCGACGTCCAGATAGCCCGAGGCGGCTTTGACCGCGAGCGCCGCGGCCCCCGAGAGCGGCGCCCGGCCGAGGTTGGTGTGCAGCACGACACCGGTCGCGTTGATCACGCGGCGCGGGGTGCTGGCCGTCGCCGGCAGCGCGGACGAGACGTGCTCGGCTACCGACCCGGGCGAGAGTTCCCCCGCGCGCACCCGCTCGAGGGCGGCCATGACGGCCCGCTTCACCCGGTTTCGTCCGAGCCGCTCGGTGGCGCTCATCAGGCGGGCATCGGCCAGCACGGCGTCGGTGCGCGGGACGAGACGCCGCGGGTCGGTGTCGGCCATCACGCTCCCTCGCTTCTGCGGAGACGGACGGGAATCGAACCCGCCAAGCCGAGATGCTCGACTTCACCGGTTTTGAAGACCGGGAGGGCCACCAGGCACCTGTACGCCTCCGCCGAGCACGTTACTGCGTCCCGATATCGTCGCGGGCCGACGCCCGAACCGGCTGTTTGACGGCCCCAACGAGGAGAAGGGCGCTAACGTCGTGACCGTGACCGTGACCGGCATCCGGCTGACCCAGTACGCGCACGGCGGCGGATGCGCTTGCAAGATTCCGCCTGGCGAACTCGAGGACATCGTCCGCGGTCTGAACGGGCACAGCGCGCCGGGTCTGCTCGTCGGACTTGACGACGGTGACGACGCCGCCGTCGTGCGGATCGACGACAACACCGCTGTGGTCACCACGGCCGACTTCTTCACGCCGGTCGTCGACGACGCCTACGACTGGGGACGGATCGCAGCGGCGAACGCGCTCTCGGACGTGTACGCGATGGGCGGACGTCCCCTGGTGGCCGTGAATCTGGTCGGCTGGCCGCGCGACCTGCTGCCCACCGAACTGCTGCGCGAAGTGTTGCGCGGTGGCCTCGACGTCGCTCGTGCGGCTCGCTGCCATGTGGGCGGCGGGCACAGCATCGACGATCCGGAGCCGAAGTACGGCATGGCGGTCACCGGCATCGCCGACCCGAGTCGGCTGCTGCGCAACGACGCCGCGCGCGCCGGATTGCCGATAAGTCTGAGCAAACCGCTTGGCGTAGGTGTGCTGAACAACCGGCACAAGCGAACCGGAGAGGTGTTCACCCAGGCGATCGCGTCGATGGTCGCGCTCAACGAGGCTGCGGCCTCGGCCGCTCTGGACGCGGGCGTCGTCGCCGCCACAGACGTGACCGGTTTCGGGCTGCTCGGCCACCTGTACAAGATGGCCCGCGCCTCCGGGGTCAGCGCGGTGCTCGACGTCGGCGCCGTTCCGTATCTGGACGGCGCCCGGGAGGCCGTACGCGACGGCTTCGTCAGTGGTGGCACCCGGAGCAACCTCGACTGGGTACGCCCGCAACTCTCCGCGGTGGTCGGCGAGGACGAGTTGCTACTGCTCGCCGACGCGCAGACCAGTGGCGGGCTGCTCGTCGTCGGCGAGATCCCGGACGCGCCGGTGATCGGTGAGATCGTCCCGCGCGGGGAGCACGTGCTCCAGGTTCGCTGAACGCGGCGTCGGGTACCCGACCGCGGCGAGGTCCCGCGGACGATCTGATTCGGATGCCGGAATGACCGAAGCTCCGGGTCGTCCAGATTCGGTGAGGCATTGTTGAAGAGCTGTTAGCGCTGTCGCCATCGGGAAGTGCTGATCTTCATGACTGGTGCAGTCTGAAGCCCTGGTAAGACTGCTCGATGTTGATCAGGCTTTCACCAGGAATGACCGCTTCTCCAACCCTGAACCGATCACCCGGGAAGGTGATCGTCTCGGGGAAGTGGACCAGTGTTTGGACGACGTCCGGGCTGGTCATCGCCAACGCGTGATCGGCATCGGGGCGCGACACATACGCGCTCGGAATGAGTGGCGACCGGGGACCGGCCGCAAATCAGCCGCGCTCTTCGAGGCGTTCGCGCTGCGGGACGACGGTGTACTTCGGATCGCGCGCGGACGCCTGGCCGGCCTCGAAGACAGCGAAGCGATTGAACGCGGAGCCGGCCATCAGAACCGCACCCGAGACGGCGGCCACCGGGCGGCTGCGGCGCCCGAACAACGCGGCGCCCAACGCTCCAGCGATCGTCAACGCCCGGCTGGCTCGCATCAGCTGCCCGGCCGCCCCCTCGTGCAAGGTCTCGGCGGCGAGGCCCATCGAGGACTTCATGCG
>JALZAI010000115.1 GCA_030948475.1 Actinomycetota bacterium | reverse complement strand
CCCCGGAGATGCTCGGCCCCTGACCCGACCGGATAGGGTCGGGACGTAGCTACCGAGCGTCTCGAGGAGGTGCAAGTGACCGTACGCGTGGGCATCAACGGTTTCGGCCGGATCGGGCGCAGCTTCTACCGTGCGCTCTCGGCGGCAGGCGCCGACATCGAACTGGTCGCGGCGAACGATCTCGGCGACGTGCAGACGATGGCGCACCTGCTCAAGTACGACACCATCCTGGGCCGCTTCCCCGGTGACGTGCGGGTGACCGACGAGGGCATCAGCGTCGGAGGCAAGTCGATCAGGATCCTTGCCGAACGCGACCCGGCCGCCCTGCCCTGGGGCGAGCTCGGCGTGGACGTGGTCATCGAGTCCACCGGCTTCTTCACCAAGGCCGCGGACGCCCACAAGCACGTCGACGCCGGTGCCAAGAAGGTCATTATCTCCGCGCCCGCCACCGACGAGGACGTCACCATAGTGATGGGCGTCAACGACGGCGCTTACGACGCGAACAAGCACACCATCATCTCCAACGCGTCCTGCACGACCAACTGCCTGGGCCCGCTGGCCAAGGTCCTCAACGACGCCATCGGCATCGAACGCGGGCTGATGACGACCATCCACGCGTACACGCAGGATCAGAACCTGCAGGACGGCCCGCACAAGGACCTGCGCCGGGCCCGCGCCGCTGCCCTCAACATCGTCCCGACCAGTTCGGGTGCCGCGAAGGCGATCGGGCTCGTCCTGCCCGAGCTCAACGGCAAGCTGGACGGCTACGCCCTGCGCGTCCCCATCCCGACCGGGTCGGCCACCGACCTGACGGTAAGCACGAGCCGGGACACGTCCGTCGATGAGGTCAACGCCGCCTTCCAGGCTGCGGCCGACGGTTCGCTCAAGGGCATCCTCACCTACACCGCCGATCCGATCGTCAGCTCCGACATCGTCACCGACCCGGCCTCGTGCATCTTCGACTCGGGTCTCACCAAGGTGATCGGCAACCAGGTGAAGGTCATCGGCTGGTACGACAACGAGTGGGGCTTTTCCAACCGGCTCGTCGATCTGGCCGTCCTCGTGGGCAGCTTGCTCTAGGGCATGAGAACCGGAAGCAAGCTGCTCACTGCCGTGCGGACCAAGATCGTGGCTGCGGTGCCGTCGGCATGAGAACCCTTGACGACCTGATCAAACACGGGGTCAAGGGCCGGCGGATCCTGGTTCGCTCCGATCTCAACGTCCCGCTCAAGGATGGGCGCGTCGCGGACGACGGCCGGGTCCGCGCGTCACTGCCGGTGCTCACCAGACTGCTCGACCGGGGCGCACGAGTGATCGTTGCCGCCCATCTGGGCCGTCCGCAGGGCGAGCCGGATCCGCGGTACACGCTCGGCCCGGTCGCCGACCGGCTCGCTCAGCTGCTCGGGCGTCCCGTCGAGTTCGCGTTGGACACGGTCCGCGAGAGCGCGCGCATCCTGGCAGGCGAACTGAACGACGGCGAGTTGCTGCTGCTCGAGAACGTCCGGTTCAACCCGGGCGAGACCAGCAAGGACGACGGAGAGCGGCGTGAATTCGCGCGCTGCCTGGCGTTTCTGACCGGCGGCGAGGACGACGGCGGTGCGTTCGTCGAGGACGCGTTCGGGGCGGTGCACCGCAAGCACGCGTCGGTGTACGACGTCGCCGCACTCCTACCGAGCTATTGCGGCGATCTGGTCCGCGACGAACTCGGGGTGCTGCGCTCGCTGACCGGCGAGCCGGAGCGTCCCTACCTGGTAGTGCTCGGCGGCTCGAAGGTCAGCGACAAGCTCGCCGTGATCGAGTCGCTGTTGCCGAAGGTAGACCGGCTCCTAGTTGGTGGCGCGATGTGCTTCACCTTCCTCAAGGCGCAGGGACTCGAGGTCGGCGACTCGCTGCTCGAGGCTGACCAGGTCGGTGACTGCGAGCGGCTGCTGGCCGAGAGCGGCGACAAGATCGTCCTGCCGAGCGACGTCGTGATCGCCTCCGAGGTCAGTGCCGATGCGGCGACCCGGGTGGTCGCGGCCGGCGCGATCCCGGCCGGGCACAAGGGCCTGGACATCGGACCGGACACCGTCACCGAGTTCGCCGCCGCCCTCGACGGCGCGCAGACCGTCTTCTGGAACGGCCCGATGGGTGTGTTCGAACTCGCGCCATTCGCAGCCGGGACGCGCGGCGTCGCCGAGGCCATCGCGAAGACCGACGGACTGTCCGTCGTCGGCGGCGGCGACTCGGCCGCAGCCGTGCGCGCGCTCGGACTGGACGCCCACGCGTTCGGCCACATCTCCACCGGCGGGGGCGCCTCCCTGGAGTTCCTCGAGGGCAAGACCCTGCCTGGCGTCGCCGTGCTGGACGGGGCTTGAGTGAGGTTCCCCAAGCTCGGCGATAACGCCTTCAAGGCGGCGAGCTCCAAGCCGATGCCAGCCTACGAAGGGCGCAAGCCGCTCATCGCAGGCAACTGGAAGATGAATCTCAACCATCTCGAGGCGATAGCGCTCACCCAGAAGCTGGCCTTCAGCCTCAACGAGGAGCTCTTCGCCGGCACCGAGGTAGCGGTGCTGCCGCCATTCATAGACCTGCGCAGCGTGCAGACGCTGATCGACGGCGACGGCCTGCTCATCGCCTACGGCGCGCAGGATCTCTCGCCGCACGACTCGGGCGCCTATACCGGCGACGTCGCCGGGCCGATGCTGGCCAAGCTCGGCTGCAGCTTTGTGCTGGCCGGGCACTCCGAGCGACGGCAGCACCACGCCGAGGACGACGCTGTGGTCCGCAGCAAGATCGTCGCCGCCTACCGCAACGCGATCACGCCGATCCTCTGCGTCGGCGAGTCTGTCCAGATTCGGCAGGAGAACGGGTACTTGGCCCATTGCAGCGCGCAGGTCGAGCACGCGCTGGTCGAATTGCCCGCGGACCAGGCGCAATCGCTGGTGATCGCGTACGAGCCGGTCTGGGCGATCGGCACGGGCGAAGTGGCCACGCCCGAGGACGCGCAGGAGGTCTGCGGCGCGATTCGCGAAACGCTCGCCACCAGCTACTCCCGGGAGCTCGCCGACGGCGTCCGGATCCTCTACGGAGGGTCGGTGAAGGGTGCCAATGCGGGCGAGATTCTTGCCCAGCCCGACATTGACGGTGCGCTCGTCGGCGGGGCAAGCCTGGACGCCGAGGACTTCGCCGCGATCTGCACCGCCGCCGCGGCTTCGGGAGCCGCAGGCCCCGCAGCCTCGCACACCTAGCTAGACTCGGGCGGCAATGACAATCCCGACCATCGAGGCCTAAATGATCCTGACCCTGTCCATCGTGCTCATCATCGCGAGCCTGCTGCTCGTGGTGCTGGTGCTGCTGCACCGCGGCAAGGGCGGCGGCCTGTCGTCGATGTTCGGTGGGTCGTTCTACTCGAGCCTGTCCGGCTCGTCGGTTGTCGAGCGCAACCTCGACCGGCTTACCATCATTGCCGGAGTGGTGTGGTCGATCTGCATCCTCGGGCTCGGCCTGCTGTACAAAAACACCTAGCAACACCTAGCACACACCTAGCAACACACAGCTCTCCGTAAGCTTCAACTGAAAACAGTTCAGGGAGGACCACAACGTGGCTGGTGGCAACGCCATCCGGGGCAGCCGGGTCGGCGCCGGGCCGATGGGCGAAAAGGAGCGCGGCGAGTCGGCACCGCGCCAAAGCGTCTCGTTCTTCTGCGCGAACGGACACGAGGTCAATCCGAGTTTTGCGGTGGACGCCGTGCTCCCGGACACCTGGGACTGCCCGCGTTGCGGCTTCCCGGCGGGCCGGCGGTCGGAGGCGCCACCGGACGCCCCGCGCAACGAGCCGTACAAGACCCACCTCGCCTACGTCAAGGAACGTCGCACCGACGAGGACGGCGCCGCCCTGCTCGAGGAGGCAATGCGCAAGCTCAAGGCACGCCGCGGCGAGCACTGATCGGTCGCGCGCATTCAGCGATCTTCATGCCCAGGTCGAGGCATGACTCGCTGGGAGCATGAAGATCGCGCGAGATGCAATCCGCTAGGTGTCCGTGGGCGTCCTGGCATCGGAAGGTGTCACATGGAGTTCTCCGAGTTGGCTCGATCGCAGCTCCCGCGCCTGTATTCCCTGGCCCGGCAGCTGGTCGACGACCAGGCCGAGGACTTGGTGCAGGAGTGCCTGCTCAAGGCCTGCCGCAGCTACCCCGGGATCCGTGACCAGCAGGCGGCTGCGGCCTGGCTGACCAGGATCCTGGTCAACTGCGCCAAGGACCGGTTCCGGCAACGGCAGCGTCGGCTCACCGAGATCCCGCTTGAGGACGTCGAGAGCTTCTCGCTCTACCGCGCGATCGCGGAGGAGGATCCGTTCCCGTACTCGGACTCGCTGCACCTGGACTTCCTGTGCCGCTTCGGGCCGGAGGACGTCTGGGCGGTGTTGCGGGAGATGCCGGAGCTCTACCGCGTCCCGCTCGTGCTGGTGCACATGAACGACACCCCGACCAAGCACGCGGCGCGCCTACTCGGGGTGCCACTGGGCACGCTGCTGGCTCGGCTGCACCGCGGCCGGAAGCTGTTCGAGCGCAACCTGTGGGACTACGCCGTCCGCCATGACCTGCTCAGACAACCCGCGCCTGTCCCGGGAGACGCCACATGATCACCTGTGCCGAGGCCGTCCGGCAGCTCTGGAGCTACCTCGACGGCGAAGTCACGGCCGCCGACCGGCGGCTGATCATCGAGCACGTCGAGGCCTGCCGCAAGTGTTGCGGCGAGGTCGAGTTCCTCGCCGAGCTACGCCGGTTCGTCGCCGCCGCTGAGCCCGCCCTGCCTCCCGACGTCGGCGTGCGGATGGAGGCATTCCTGGCAACCCTGGAGGGGTCCCATGGCCGACCTGATGCACAAGGCTGAGATCCAGGCGATGGTCCGCGCGGCGTACCTGGCCCTGGACGCCCCAACCGGCGCAGGCGCCGGCTACTACGACATCGTCCAGCTCGCCGAGCTACCGGTCGGCGCGATCGCCTGGTCCCTCGGTGTCGGGAACCCGCTCGCGCACGCCGTGCTCCCCCCGGGTGCCGTCGTACTCGACGTGGGCTGCGGGGCAGGCATCGACACCCTGCTGGCGGCCCGCCAGGTGGGTCCGGCAGGCCGGGTGATCGGCCTGGATCTGCTGCCGGAGATGTGTGAGCGCGGCCGCGGCCACGCCCGGGAGGCGGGGATCACCAACGTCGAGTTCGTCGAAGGCGAGATGGAGGCGGTGCCGCTGCCGGACGGCTCGGTCGATGCGGTGATCTCCAATGGTGTGATCAACTTGTCCGGACGCAAAATGCGGGCGCTGTTCGAATGCGCGCGGGTACTGCGCCCGGGCGGGCAGCTGTGCCTGACCGACGTCACCCTGGACGAGGACCGGCTGCCGCCCGAGGTGCTGACCCACCCGGCAGCCTGGTCGGGCTGTGCCGCCGGCGCGATGTCCCAGCCGGTGCTGCTGCGTAGCCTGAACCGGGTCGGATTCGTTGACCTCACCGTCCGCGAGCGGCACCCGTTCGGGGTGGCGGACTGCGCCCGGTTCCCGCTGTTCACCCCTGAGCTGCTGGCGGTCATGCGGACCAGCATCCCCCCGGCCGAGCAGGCCGACGTCGCCACCTGTCTCACCGTGACCGGACGCCAACCAGTTCAGGACGTCGCGAGCAGCGGACTTGTTGCATCCGCACCCGTTCGCAATGAGGCGGCGGAGCCGCCCGTCCTGGAGAGCATGGAACACGACGAGATACCGGTGTTCGACGCCGGCGAGCGGCACTGCGGCACCGGCATCACGCAGGAGTTGCGTGCCTGGTGGGCCGCGCGCCCGTCGGGCACCCAGACCGTCGTGTCCACCCGCGATCCCTCGACCAAGGCGGACCTGCCCCCACTGGCCCGACTGCTCGGGCACACGGTCGAGGAGATCACCGAAACCGACGGGACCCTCCGGGTCACCATCCGCACGAAGGGACACTGACATGGCCAAGCTGATCTTCGGATGCTCGCACGGACGCGACGACGCCGAGCGTGCCACCCTGCCGTTCATCGCCGCCAACGTGGCCGCCTCCGCGGGGCAGGACGCCTACGTCCTGCTCACCGTCGAGGGCGCCTGGCTCGCGACGAAGGACTATGCCGACGGCATCCACTTCGAGGGCATGCCCGCGCTGCGGCCGTTGCTGGAGGAGTTCCTCGACAACGGCGGCACCGTATGGGCATGCGGAGCCTGCACCAAGCCCCGCGCGATCACCGAAGACCACCTCATCCCCGGCGCCCACATCGTCGGCGCCGCCAAGGTCGTCGAAGAGGTCGTCGCCGGCGCGCAGAACATCACCTTCGCCTGACCACAACGAATCACCCGAGGGCCGCTGGCCGGCCTGGGCGCGGTATCGCCGACCGTGTCGCCCGGCAGGTAGCTGAGCGTAGGTCGGGCTCAGCTGATCGGCAGGTGGTACATGGACGCGGGCAGCTTCGCCGCGGCGTCGCGGTCGACCAGCCAGACCGTGCGGCGCCGCCCGCGCGCACCGGCGGAGGGTACCTGCACCCGTCCCGCCCCGGACAGCGCCATCGCCACCGCGTCGGCCTTGCCCGATCCGGACGCGACCACCCAGATCTCGTTGGCCGCGTTCAACCCGTCGAAGCTGAGCGAGAGCCGCGACGGCGGCGGCTTGGGGGAGTTGCGCACCGGGATCACCGTCGCCGAGTCGTCGTACACCCCGGGATGCTCGGGGAACAGCGAGCAGCAATGCCCGTCCGGGCCGACGCCGAGCAGCACCGTGTCGAAGTGCGGGATGTCCTCGGCGTCGTCGGGGCGGCGGGCCGCTTGGAGCTGCGCCGCGTAGCCTGCCGCGGCGGCGTCCAGGTTGTCGCCGTACTCGCCGTCCGAGGCCGGCATGGCGAACCTGCGCGCCGCAGAGAACGGCGCCTTCGAGAACAGCAGCCGCTCGGCCGGCACGTCGTTGCGGTCCGCGGAGTCGTGCGCGACGAAGCGCTCGTCGCCCCAGAACACGTCGACGCGATCCCATTCGACGGTGTGCACGGTCGGTGACTCGGCCAGCCGCGCCCAGATCTTCTCCATGATCGAGCCGGCGGTCAGGGCAAGCGCCGCCCGCCCGCGCGTCTGTTGCGCGGTGGCGAGCATGGCGGCGGTACGCGCTGCGACGTCGCCGGCCAGCGCGTCGGCGCTGCGGAGCACGACGACCTCGGGGCCGCCCACGTCAGCCGTCCTGAGCGAGCGCCGGATCGTGCCAGACGTGGGTGCGGACCGAGGAGCGCTCGCTGAGCCCCTGCTGCCCGGTGACCGCGCCCAGCGCCGCGGCGTAGGTCTCGTCCGGGTCCAGGCGGCGCAGCTCCTCGGCCAGCACGTCGCCGGTGCTGCGGGCCGGGAAGGGCGCGATCGAGTTGGCTTGGTTGGGACGCTTCATCACCAGCTTGTAGCCCTCGTTGCGCAGCTCCACGGTGTGCCCGCCATCGAATTTGATCGACACGGACGAGATGTACTTGCCCTCGGCCCTCTCGACCGGCACTTGACAGCCGAGCCGGCTGGTCAGCCAGCCGGCGAGCAGCTGCGCGGACGGGTCGGCGGGGTTACCGTGCACGATCACACCCGTCGCCGCGACGTGCACGGTATCGAATGCGGCGGCCAGCGCCGCCCGCCACGGCGTGATCAGCGTCCAGGTCAAATCGGTGTCCCCGGGGGCGTAGTCGTCGGCGCGCTGGCACAGCGCGGCCGCCGGGTCTGGGTTGCGGATCACGTTCGTGATGCGGCGGCCGGCGAACACGCCGAGCGGGTCGTAGGCGATCACCTCGGGCGCCTCGCGGTACCACCAGGCGACGACGGGGGCGTCCGGCGCGAGCAGCGGCAGGGTGACCGATTCGGCGTGCAGCGCGAGGCGTCCGTACATGCGCAGCACGACCGACTCGCCCGGCCCGTAGCGCCCACCGATGGACACCTCGGCGTCCAGGCGCGGCACGGGCGCCTCGATGTTGTGACGCAGCACCATCAGCACCCGCATCGGGTGCCTGGACGCGGCGATCGCGACGGCCTGCTCGACCTCGGTGGTATCCCGTTCGTCCATGACCACGACCAGGGTCAGCGCCAGGCCACTCGTCACGCCGCCGCCGGTGCGCCGCTCAGCAGCCAGTGCTTTGACGACCGCGGTGCCGGTGGTGTCCCACAGTGTCGTCATGGCCGTCTCCAGGTACGTCCGTCGCCTTCGAGCATCGCGTCAGCCTCCTTCGGGCCCCACTCGCCGGCGCGGTACTTGGCCGGCGGGTGATCGGTCCAGAACGCCTCGAGCGGGTCGATGACCCGCCAGGACGCCTCGACCTCCGCGTTGCGCGGGAACAGGGTCGCGTCGCCGAGCATCACGTCGAGGATCAGCCGCTCGTACGCCTCGGGCGAGGACTCGGTGAACGCCTCGCCGTAGAGGAAGTCCATCGAGACGTCGCGGACCTCCATCATCGATCCGGGCACCTTGGAGCCGAACTTGAGCGTGACACCCTCGTCGGGCTGGACGCGGATCACCAGCTGGTTGTGACCGAGCTCCTTGGTATCGGTGCGGCTGAACGGCAGGTGCGGCGCCTTCTTGAACAGGACTGCGATCTCGGTGACCCGGCGCGGCAGCCGCTTGCCGGTGCGCAGGTAGAACGGCACCCCGGCCCAGCGGCGGGTGTCGATGCCGAGCCGCACCGCGGCATAGGTCTCGGTCTGCGAGTCGTCCGGGACGTCCTTCTCCCCGGTATAGGCGGCCGCGCGCTCACCCGCTTGCCAGCCCTGGTCGTACTGGCCGCGCACCGCGTACGAGCCGAGGTCGCTGGGCAGCGTGATCGCCCGTAGGACCTTGAGCTTCTCGGTCTGGATCGCCTCTGCGGTGAACTCGACCGGCTCCTCCATCGCGGTGAGCGCGAGCAGCTGCAGCAGGTGGTTCTGCAGCACATCGCGCGCGGCTCCCGTCGCGTCGTAGAACGCGGCACGCCCGGCGATGCCGACATCCTCGGCCATGGTGATCTGCACCGAGTCGACGAAGTTCGCGTTCCAGACCGGTTCGAACAGCTGGTTCGCGAAGCGCAGCGCCATCAGGTTCTGGACGGTCTCCTTGCCGAGGTAGTGGTCAATGCGGAAGACGTCGCCCGCGGTGAACACGTCGTCGACCAGGCGGTTCAGCTCGAGCGCACTAGGTAGGTCGTGGCCGAACGGCTTCTCCACGACGACCCGGCGCCAGCCGCCGGCATCGGCGTTCGAGGCGAGCTTGGTGCGCCGCATCTGGTGCAGCACAGTCGGGAACATCGACGGCGGGATGGACAGGTAGAACGCCGCGTTGCCCTTGATGCCGTGCGAGTGGCACAGGTCGTCGAGGGTCTCGGCGAGTTTGTCGAACGCCGCCTCGTCGTCGAACGAGCCGGGCACGAACATGATGTCGCCGGAAAGCCGCTCCCAGACATCTTCTTTCCATTCGGTCCGGGCGTGTTCCTTCGCCGCCTTCATCGCGAGCTCCTCGAAGTCGCCGTCGCCCCAGTCGCGACGGGCGAAGCCGAGCAGCACGAAGTCGGCCGGCAGCAGTCCGCGGTTGGCCAGGTCGTACACGGCCGGGAGCAGCTTCTTGCGGGCCAGATCGCCGGTGACGCCGAACACCACGAGTGCGCACGGCTCCGGGACGCGGGGCAGGCGGCGGTCGCGAGCGTCGCGCAGCGGATTGGTGTCGACGATCTCCGGGACGTACTCGCCTGCCCCTGCGGGCGCCTCCGCTGCGTCCTCGTCCGGCGCGGTCGTCGTGGTGCTCGCTTCAGTCACCGTGTCGCTCCGATCTGCACGCGATCGGTCATCCCGCGTCGTCGAGCTGACCCTTGACGCTCTCGGCGAGCTGGGCGTAGGAGTCCTCGAACTTCTGCACACCCTCCACCTCGAGCAGCTCGATGACGTCGTCGTACTCGATGCCGATCTCGTTGAGCGCGTCGACGACCTTCGCCGCCTCGGTATAGGTGCCGGTGACCGTGTCGCCCTTGATCAACCCGTGGTCCGCCACGGCGTCCAGGGTGGCCTCGGGCATCGTGTTCACGATATTCGGCGCGACCAGCTGGGCGACGTACATGGTGTCGTCGTAGGTCGGGTCCTTTACGCCGGTCGAGG
This sequence comes from Actinomycetota bacterium, assembly GCA_030948475.1. GTDB lineage: Bacteria > Actinomycetota > Actinomycetes > Mycobacteriales > Jatrophihabitantaceae > JALZAI01. The sequence continues at coordinate 8,379 of JALZAI010000115.1, read as the reverse complement.
CCCACAGCGGCCGCTGGGTGTTCGCGCCTGCCGCGGCCAGGGCTTTCCACCGGTCTGTCGCGAAAACCTTCTCGTAGCGCTCGTAGGCCAGCCGGGCGTTGGCGATGCCGGCTTTCCCCCGCAGCTGCTTGGCCTCGTCCGTCCCGAGCTTGTCGAGTCGCTTGTCGATCTCGGTGTCCACACGCGAGACGAAGAACGAGGCGACCGAGCGAATGGTGGACAGCTCGATGCCGGCCGCCTTGGCCTGTTCCAGCCCGGTGAGGTAGGCGTCCATGACCGCGTCATACCGGTCCAGGCCGAAGATGAGCGTGACGTTGACGCTGATACCGACCGCAGTAGCGGCGGTGATCGCGGGCAGGCCCGCCTCGGTCGCCGGTATCTTGATCAATACGTTGGGCCGATCTACCAGCCACCACAGACCCTTGGCCTCGGCGATGGTGCGCTCGGTCTCGTGCGCCAGGCGCGGGTCGACCTCGATCGAGACCCGGCCGTCCTTGCCGTCCGTGCGGTGGAACACCGGACGCAGCACGTCGCAGGCCCAGCGGATGTCGTAGGCCATCAGGTAACGAATCGCACCGTCGATCGCGACCTCGCGCACCTTCAGATCGCGCACCTGGTCGTCGTACGCGGTGCCCTTCTCCAGCGCCTTCTGGAAGATCGTCGGGTTGCTGGTGACGCCGACGACGTGCTTGTCGTCCGCCAGCTTCTTCAGGTTGCCGGTGCGCAGGCGTTCCCTGCTGATGTCGTCGAGCCAGATGGACACGTCCTGCGCGGACAGGTCGGCGAGTGCGTCGGACATATCTGAACCTCCTACTAGTTGCCGGTTGTGGTGCCGCGGATGGCGCCGGCCCGTTCCAGGACCGCGTGGCCGGCTGCGACGACGCGGTCGGGGGTGAACCCGAACTGCTCGAACAGCACGTCCCCCTCGGCGCTGGCGCCGAAGTGCTCGAGCGAGACCATCTCGCCGGCGTCGCCGACCCACTCGCGCCAGCCCTGCTTGACCGCCGCCTCGACGCTGACGCGGGACTTGATGTCCGGCGGCAGGATCTGCTGCCGGTAGGACGCGGGCTGGCCCGCGAACCACTCAACGCAGGGCATCGAGACGACCCGGGTCGGCGTTCCCTCGGCTTCGAGGCGTTCGCGAGCGGTGAGCGCGAGCCCGACCTCCGAGCCGGTGGCGATGATGATGATCTCGGGCTGGCCGCTGGACGCCTCTTCGAGGACATAGCCGCCCTTGGCCGCATCCTGCACCTTGGCCGGATCGAGCACCGGCAGGTTCTGCCGCGACAACGCGAGCCCGACCGGGCCGTCGGTGTGCTCGAGCGTCGCGCGCCAGCACGCGGCCGCCTCGTTGGCGTCGGCCGGGCGCACGATGGACAGCCCCGGGATGGCGCGCAGCGCGGCCAGGTGCTCGACCGGCTGGTGCGTCGGGCCGTCGCCGCCGAGGCCGACCGAGTCGTGCGTCCAGACGTAGATCGTCGGCAACTGCATCAGTGCGGCCAGCCGCACCGGCGGGCGCATGTAGTCGCTGAACACAAGGAACGTGCCGCCGTAGACGCGGGTGCCGCCGTGCAGGGTGATCCCGTTCATGATCGAGCCCATCGCGTGCTCGCGGATGCCGAAGTGCAGCGTGCGCCCGTACGGGCCGCCCGGCCACATCTTGGTCTGGTGCTCGGCGGGGACGAAGCTGGGCTGGCCTTCCATCGTCGTGTTGTTGCTCTCGGCGAGATCGGCCGAACCGCCCCAGAGCTCGGGCAGCACGTCGGCCAGCGCCGCGAGCACCTTGCCCGAGGCGACGCGCGTCGAGATCGCGTTGGGCTTGCCGTCCTTCTCGGTAGGGAACGTGGGCAGCGCGTCGGTCCAGCCGGCAGGTAGCTCGCGGCGGGTCAGCCGGTCGAGCAGCGCGGCCCGTTCCGGATTGGCCGTCGCCCAGGCGTCGAAGTGCTGCTGCCACTCGGCATGCGCCTCGCGTCCGCGGTTGACGACCTTGCGGGCGTGCTCGAGGACGTCCTGGTCGGCGGCGAAGTGCACGTCCGGGTTGAAGCCGAGCAGTTCCTTGGTCTTGCGGACCTCGTCCTCGCCGAGGGCCGAACCGTGCGCTTTGCCGGTGTTCTGCTTGGTCGGGGCCGGCCAGCCGATGATGGTGCTCACGGCGATGAACGACGGCTTGTCGGTGACCGCCTTCGCCTTGTCGATCGCGCGCTCGAGAGCAACGACGTCCTCGCCGGAGTCGACCCGCTGGGTGTGCCAGCCGTAGGCGTCGTAGCGCTTGACGACATCCTCGCTGAACGCGACCGCCGTGTCGTCCTCGATGGAGATGTGGTTGTCGTCGTAGAACAGGATCAGGTTGCCGAGCTGCTGGTGACCGGCCAGCGAGGAAGCCTCACTCGAGACGCCTTCCTCCATGCAGCCGTCGCCGGCGATGACGAAGATGTGGTGGTCGAAGACGGACTCGCCAGGCGCCGGGTCCGGGTCGAGCAGGCCGCGTTCGCGGCGTGCCGCCATTGCCATGCCGACTCCGTTGGCCACGCCCTGGCCGAGCGGTCCGGTGGTGACTTCGACCCCGGCGGTGTGCCCGTGCTCGGGATGACCCGGGGTGCGCGAACCGAACGAGCGCAACTGCTCGAGATCGGAGAGCTGCAGCCCGTACCCGGACAGGAACAGCTGGCAGTACTGGGTGAGCGACGAGTGCCCGTTGGACAGCATGAACCGGTCCCGGCCGACCCAGCTCGGATCGGTGGGATCGTGGCGCATCACCTTCTGGTAGAGCAGGTAGGCGAGTGGGGCCAGGCTCATCGCAGTCCCGGGATGTCCGCTGCCGCACCTCTGCACCGCGTCCGCGGCGAGCAACCGGGCGGTGTCCACGGCCCGGGTGTCCAGCTCGGTCCACCACTTCGGACGCGTCGTGACCACCTCGCCATCGGTGCGGTTCTTCTGGGTGTCAGCCACTGGGTCAATGTCCCTTCACTGGGCTGGATGTCGGCTCGGTTCCGCACGGGTCCTACCCGCTCAAAGCGTAACCATCTCCGCCAGCGCGCGCCGGGCCGGCAGGATTCTGTCGACGCCGGAGTGGGGCTGAGCCTGCGCGCAAGCCCGGAGCGGTCGGAAGCTACCCTGATCCGGTGACGCAGGCTCCCTATGCGCCCGCGACATCGGGGCGAGCAGAGCAGCTCGCGGACTCCCGTTCCAGAGCGCCTCGATCGCGTCTGGCGGCGTACCTGGCACTGACCAAGCCGCGCATCATCGAACTGCTCCTGGTGACGACGCTGCCGGCGATGGTGCTGGCCGCTGGCGGGCTGCCGAACTGGTGGGTCGCCCTCGTGACCATGGTCGGCGGCACGCTCGCGGCCGGCAGCGCCAACGCGCTCAACTGCTACCTCGACCGCGACATCGACGCGATCATGCGCCGCACCGGGCGCCGTCCGCTGGCGTGCCACGAAGTCGCACCGGCTGGTGCGCTCGTGTTCGGCCTGGTGATCGGGCTGGTCTCTGTTCTCGCCATCGGGCTCGCGACGAACTGGCTGGCCGGCGGGCTCACCTTCGCCGCGATCGCCTTCTACCTCGGCATCTACACCATGCTGCTCAAGCGGCGGACCTCGCAGAACGTCGTCTGGGGCGGCGCCGCCGGCTGCATGCCGGTGCTGATCGGCTGGACGGCCGTCACCGGATCGCTCGCCCTCGCGCCGTTGCTGCTGTTCGCCGTCGTGTTCTTCTGGACGCCCGCGCACACCTGGGCGCTGGCCACCCGGTACCGGGACGACTACGCGCGCGCGGGAGTGCCCATGCTGCCCGTGGTCGCGACCCCGGTCCGGGTCGCGCGCGAGATCACGATCTACAGCTGGATGACGGTGGCTGCCTCGCTCGCGCTCTGGGCAGCGGCCACCGGATGGGTGTACGGCGTCCTTGCCGTGGCGGCCGGTGCGGTGCTTCTCCTCGGCGCGCACCGCCTCTACCTCGACACCGCCAATTCCCGGACGGCCAGACCGATGCGGTTCTTCCACCTGTCCAACAGCTACCTGGCCTTCGTCTTCGTCGCCGTCGCCGTCGACACCTTCATCCGCTGAGCCGGTTCCGCTCGGATGGTCCCGAAAAGGGAGCTCGCTCATGACTTCCCGCGCCCGGCCGTTGGCACGAACCAGGAATGATGCGCGGGCCGCGGCCACGCCCAGCGATCGTGAGCGGCCGACCATAGGATCGACGCGTGCCCGACGTGCTGCTGGCGACGTGCGCCGACTACCCCGAAGGGGACGAGGACGGTGCGGCGCTCGTCGCTGCGCTTTGCGAGCTGGCTGACGCGGGCCTGCCGACCGTCCCCAGTCGTTGGGCAGCACGGGGCAAGCTCGGGCGTGAGTGGGCCCGCGCTCTACGTCGAGCAGAACATCACCGCCCGCGACCGTCCGGCGCGAGTTGGCCGCGGTTGGGCAGGCGGTCGCCGCGCTGCGCAAGCGGTTCGGTGCGGACCTGCTCTACACCCGCGTCGACCTGCTGCCCGGTCCGGACGGACCGGTGGTGAACGAGGTGGAGGTCATCGAGCCGTCGCTGTTCCCGGCGTTCGCCGCCAGCGCCCAGGACCGCTTCGCTGCGGCGATCAGGGCGAGAATATGAGCTTCGCGCCGCCCAGCGTCGAGCGGCTGCAGGCGCTGCGCCGGATGAAGCTGATCGCCGGCAGTCTGCTTCTCCTTGCGGCCGCGGTATTCATCGTGTGCCGCGTGGTGGGCGGGGGGAACGGGTTCTGGGGTTACCTGCAGGCGGCGGCCGAGGCGTCGATGGTGGGTGGTCTGGCCGACTGGTTCGCCGTCACCGCGCTCTTCCGGCACCCGCTGCGGTTGCCGATCCCGCACACCGCGATCATCCCGAACAAGAAAGACCAGATCGGGGCTGGGCTGGCCGGGTTCGTCCAGGACTACTTCCTCACCACCGAGATCGTGGGCGAACGGGTCGCCGCCGCGCACGTCCCGCAGCGGGTCGGTACCTGGCTCGCCGATCCGGCTCACGCCCGGCAGGTCGCGCAGGAGCTGAGCAACGCGATCGGCGGTATGGCCGAGGTGCTGCACGACAACGAGCTGCGCGACGCGGTGGCGACCTTCGCCGACAAGCGGCTGCGCGAGTTCGACGCGGCACCGCTGCTCGCGCGCGTCCTCGACGCCGTAGTCGACTCCGAGCAGCACCAGAAGGTTCTTACCGCCGCGCTCAAGGGCGTGATGAAGTTCCTGGACGAGAACCGGGCCATGTTCCGGCGGCGGCTGGCCGAGGAGTCACCGGAGTGGGTGCCGGAATGGGTCGACGACCGGGTGTTCGCGCGGGGGTTCACCGCGCTGCAGTCGTTCCTGGCCGATGTCACCCTGGACAGCGAGCACGAGCTTCGGCGCGCCTACGAGAACCAGCTGCGCCGCTTCGCCGAACGGCTGCGCACCGACCCCGAGCAGCAGGCCCGGATCGAGGAGGCCAAGCTTCAGCTGCTGGAGCACCCCGAGGTCCGCGCCTGGCTGTCGACGCTGTGGATGCGGGGCAAGTCGCTCGTGATCGGCGGCGCGGCAGACCCGAACTCGGGCCTGCGGCGGGCTGTCGAGCGGCTGGTGCTGCGCGCCGGCGAGACGCTGCGCGACGACCCGGTCGCCGGCGCGAAGGTCGACGAGGTGTTGCAGCGGGTCAGCGCTCATGTGGTCGAGCACTACGCCGACGACCTGACCGCGATCATCTCCTCGACCGTCGAGCGCTGGGACACCGAGGAGACCAGTCGGCGCGTGGAACTTCAGGTCGGCCGCGACCTGCAGTTCATCCGGATCAACGGCACCGTGGTCGGCTCGCTCGCCGGCCTCGCGATCTACACGCTGACCCAGCTGTTCTGAGCGATCACCAGTCCGCAACGCTGCCGTCTGGATGGGTGGCCCGTGGCTGCGCCTCCGGGACGTAGGGGTGGCGCCGGGCCTCGCGTTCGTCGACTGCCACGCCGAGACCCGGGCCGGCCGGCAGCGTCGCGTGGCCGTCGCGCCAGCTCAGCGGCGCGGTGAGGATGTCGTCCCACCAGGGTACGGCCATGCGCATCTGTTCTTGGATGATCCAGTTCGGGGTGGCGGTGCCGAAGTGCAGGCTGTGCGCCGTGGCGATCGGGCCGGCCGGGTTGTGCGGTGCGACGGCGACGTTGAACACCTCGGCGATCGAGGCGATGCGGCGCATCTCCGACAGCCCGCCGCAGTGGCAGACGTCCGGCTGGACGACCGCGACAGCGCGGGTTTCGAGCACCTTCAGAAATGCGGATCGTCCGACCAGCCGCTCGCCGGTCGCGAGCGGCACCGGCATCCGGGCCGCGATCTGGGCGAGCGCCGCGGTGTCCTCGGGCTGGCAAGGCTCCTCGATGAACCAGGGGCGCATCGGCGCCAACGCCCGTCCGTACTCGATCGCCCCGGTCGGCGTGGTGCGGCCGTGGAAGTCGAGCATTATGTCGACGTCGTCGCCGACCGCACCGCGCACCGCTTCCAGGACGGCGACCGACATCCGCACGTTGCGCGCCTCCGGCAGCAGGCCAGTGATCGGCACCGGCAGGATCTTCAGCGCGGTGAACCCGTCCTCGACGCTGCGCCGCGCGGAATCGGCGAACGCCTCGGGGTCAAGGTCGGCGTAGACCAGGTGCGGGTCGCCGCCGCCGAGGTGGTCGTACAGGCGCAGCCGGTCCCGCACGCGTCCGCCCAGCAGTTCGTACAGCGGCACGTTGAGCGCCTGCGCCTTGATGTCGTGCAGCGCCTGATCGACTCCGGAGGCGGCGCTCGTCACCACGATGCCGCCCTTCCAGAACTGGTGGCGATACAGCGACTGCCAGATGTGCTCGATCGCGAACGGATCCTCGCCGAGCAGCAGCGCCTCGATGTCCTCGAGCGCGCCGAGGACGCTGCGAGTCCGCCATTCGGTGGTGGCCTCGCCCCAGCCGACCAGGCCCCCGTCGGTGACCACCTTCACGAAGATCCAGTTGCGCATGCCCGCACCCACACAGACCGGCGTCACCTCGGTGATCTTCATGCGCGAGCCTCCCTCGATATGCGCTCGTTAACGGCCCGCTGCCATTCGACCTCGGCCCAGTCGGGGTGGTTGGGCGCGCAATTCGAACACAGCACAAGGCCCCAGTAGCCGCAGCGCAGCGCCTCGTCGACCGCGTGCTCGCAGATCGACTTCCCGATCGGGCTCATCTCGAACCGGCTGCGCAGCGGCGTGTAGCCGACGTAGCCCTCGCCGAGGACGGCGGGCACGCCGAGCGAGTCGGCCCACCCGGCGACGTCCTCGATCCAGCGGGTGAGGCCGGTGCGCATCCGCTCCGTCCACGCCCCGAAGTGCTCGACGAGCCAGCTGTCGTACTCGCCGGGGTCGATGAAGTCAAAGACGTAGGCACGCTCCGGCGTCAGGACACTGGCGTCGAGACGCCAGGCACCATCGGGAAAGTGCGCCTGCGGCGAGGGGACGTCGGCCGGCAGCATCGCGCGCAGTGCCGGCGACGGGAACCCGGCGCGCTCGTAGGGCGGCAGGCCGAGCGCACGGTCCAGCGCGCCGAGCACTCCGTAGACATAGGTGTGCACGTGCGCGACCTGCAGGTTGCTCGGCAACTCCGCAGCACGCGCGGTCTGTGGCCGCGCGTAACAGGCCGTCACCAGTACCTCGGGGTGCGCGCGCCGCAGCGCGGCGACGGCGGCGAACACCGCATCGTGATGCAGGTCCGCGCTAGCCGGATCGGTCGCGGGGTCGGGACCGAAGCGACTGTACTCGATCTCGTTGTGCAGCTCGACATAGGCGATCCGGTCGGCGAGCCGGCGTTGCTCGAGCCAGCCGAGCATGCGGTTCAGCGCCGCGGCGAGCGCCGCGAAGCGGTGCGGGTACGGGATCGCCTCGAGCATCTCGTACCAGGCCGGGGTAGCCGACAATGCCGCGCTCTGCTGGTACTCCCAGGACGAGATGATCACGAATAGGTCATGCTCACGGGCCAGCTCGAACAGCCGGGCCAGCCGCTGCAGCGGATCGAACGTGGCGCTCGTGCGCCCGTCGTACCAGCGTGATCCGCTGCCGTAGCCGTTGCCCATCCCGGTGACCGTGAGCGACGAGCGCTCGGGAAGGTCGTGGTCACCGAAGAGCAGCAGCGGCATCGCGCAGATGCGCAGCGTGTTGTATCCGCGCTCGACCGCCTCATGCACGCAGCGCTCGAGGTCCGCGTAGGCGTCGCCGGCACGCGTGTACCAGCTGAAGTCCCAGAGCGTGATCGTCAGGTGGGCCGGCCGGTCGGCATTCATTTCACGCTCCCCGCGGTCAGGCCGGACTGCCAGAAGCGCTGTAACAAGATCACGGCGAGGACGAGCGGGACGACCGACACCAGCGAGCCGGCTACGACCAGGCTGTAGA
>JALZAI010000056.1 GCA_030948475.1 Actinomycetota bacterium | reverse complement strand
CCGCACGCGGCGATGGGGTCGGCGCTGCCGCTGTCGTCGCATTAAATCCCACATCGTGGCCGAGGTCGGTCCCGCCAAAAGCTCAAGCGCTCCCAACGCAGATTCGCGCGCGCCGAATCCCGCCTTTCGGCCGCGGAGCCTGCGGGCTAGCGGGGCGCGGTGTGCGAGATCGTGCTGTGGCAACCTCACGCCGCCAGCGCGCACTTAGCGTCGATCTGGTCGAAGGCGGTTCACGTGAACCGTCCCTGAACCCGCGAGATCCGTCGTTCGGCGCACTGGGTTAGACCTACGCTGACCGATCAGGTCAAACGGCGCTGTTGCGTTGGCGATTGGTGGAACGAAGGGGACTGCGGTCCTCGCCCTGGCGGGGTCAGAGGTTGAGGGCAAGTTCGTCGAACGCGACACAAAGCCGATCGTGCGGTGGCAGGTCGACTGTGATTGCGTAGTGCCTGCGGCGCAGGTTCTGGACGAAGGCGTGACCTGTCGCGGTCGTCCGCGCAGAGGCAACTCGTTTCAGTCCGCGCGTCGGTCGCAGCCGTGCTTTGAGCCGGCGCTGGTCGGCCTCGATCACGTTGGCGTACTGCTCGCTGACATGGCGAGGCGATGGCTCGAGGTCCTCGACGATGCGCGGGTAGACCGGCGCACGGTCGGTCGTGACCTCGGCCGGTGACTGACCATCGCGCAGCGCGCGAGCGATGAATCGCCGGGCAGCGGCCGCATCGCGGCAGGTCGTGACAAGCACATCGATGACCTGGCCGTGCTGATCGACCGCGCGGTAGAGCTAGCTCCAGCGGCCGGTTAGGCGTGATGGTTGTCGCTGTCCATGGGAGAGGACTCCTGTCTGTCGCCCCGGCAGCGGTAACGGGTGACCGTTATGGTGGCCGGGTCGAACAGGCTGATCCCTTCCTGCGTCGGTCTCCATCCGGGGAGGAAGTGTCGGCGCAGTCGTGCCACGAGATGCCCGGGTGTCGTTTGCACAGCCAGCCGACTATCCGTTTGCCACGCGAACTGGCCGAGGTAGCTGAAGGTCTGCTTCGACACGCCGTGCAGAGGAGGGTAAGCGACTGGCGCGGCGGCGCTGGTCGGCGGTGGGTGGACTCGCTATAGCTAGCTCCCAGTGAAGCGGAACGAACGCCGTACCGACTCGAAGATGCGTCGATCCTCGACATTGTCATTTGTTGCTTTCGAGGGCAGGAAGATCATGTAGCCGCGCCTGCCGTGAAGCGCGGCGAGCTTGTTGACGTCGTAGCCGTCGTCACACGTCGACGTCCAGGCCAGGGCTGGTTCGCCGCCCAGTGTCGTCTTCTCCGTGGACGAGGACTCGGAACAGACCGACGGAGCGGCGCGAACCATGGCCGTTCGCCACTGGACCAGTTGTGTTCCCTTGGCTACCGGTGCTGCGGCGGCGACGAGCGTGCGATCGGTCGCTGGGTCTGTGAAGTTTGCGAAAGCGGGTGACCCGATCCCCTGCAGCGTCGTGCCGTCCCACCCGACCCGCGCGTCGTCTTCTGACCAGCCCTTCGTCAGGGTCACCCGAAACTTGTACCGCCTCGAGATGAACTTCTGCGGCGCCGCCGGCCGCGTCGTGGTTACCGGCTGAGTCTTCGTCGGCTGGGTTTGCGCCGGCTGAACCTCCGTCGGCTGAACCTGCGTCAGCTGAGTGTCCTGCGCCGTCGACGTTCCCCCCGACGAACCGCAGCCTGCCGCCGCGGCGGTGGCCACAATGGCCATCAGCGCGAGCATGAACCCCCGCCGCTGCCGCACGCCTTGCATCTCGCCTCCGTACCCCGACCGGTCCAGGAGGTCAAGCAATGGCACCCGGTCAAAGTCGATAGGGGTCTGTTGCGTTGATCGTTCGGGCGCGCCGAGTCGAGCTGGTGGCGTTCTGCTGGAGTCAGAGGCAGGATGCGAGTTCGTCGAACGCGACGCGGACCCTATCATGCGTTGGCAGGTCGGCGGTGATCGCGTGGTGGCCGCGGCGCAGAATTCTGTATGAAGGCATGCCCGGTCGAGATGGTGCGCACGGATCTCATCTGTTTGAGTCCGCCATCGGCCGCAGCCGAGCCTTGAGCCGACCGTGATCGGCTTCACGTGCTACTCGGCGCAAGAGTGTGACCGTTACGGTGAGCGCTGTGTCGGGTTCGGAGATGCGCGATGAGAATCTTGTTGATCATTTGCGAAGCATCACCTCCGGGGTGAGGTGGACTTAGCAGCGTGTTGGTCAAATCTTTTGAAGATTCCGGGGTGTCGGAGCAATGGTTCGCCGTGTTGCACTCGTTGCTGCGCGCGGAGGATCATCGCAGCCCGATGAGCGCTCTGGCGCGCGAGGTATCGATGACCTCGGGCGGGTTTACCAAGTTGGCAGATCGGATGGCCCGTGGGGGTCTGATCGACCGGCGCAGTCCGGCCGACTCCGCGATGCGTCCGGCGCCGATGACCGCGCAGATGAGAGGCTATGTGCGCGCATTCGCCCGTCGACGATTTGGCCGGCGTATGCACTCACGTAGTGCCGATGAGCGGACCGGCTCAGATGTGGGGCATAACTGAGGGTCGCACGATTGACCCGTGCGGTTCGACTTCGCGGCAGAGGTATCCCGGCCGCCGTTCGTGGCCACTAGGTTCGGCGGCATGACCAAGGACTGGCGGGCTATCAACGTCGCGAACTGGGAGTCCCGCGTAGCGGTGCACACCGGCCCGGGCGGTTACGACCGCGATGCCTTCGACGACCCGAGCCATCTGTCAGATGTTGTGCGCTACGACCTCCCGCGGCTGGGACGGCTGGATGGCCTCGATGCCGTGCACCTGCAGTGCCACATCGGCACGGACACCATCTCATTGTCTCGGTTGGGAGCGCGGACGATGGTCGGCCTGGACTTCTCGCCGTCCGCCCTGCGCGAGGCCCGGGCGCTCGCAGCGCGTGCCGGAACCGACGTCACGTTCGTCGACGGCGACGCCTACGACGCGGTCGGGTTGCTCGGCGCGCACCGTTTCGACCTCGTCTACACCGGCATCGGCTCGCTCTGCTGGCTGCCGAGCATCCGCCGCTGGGCCGAGGTCGTGGCCGGGCTGCTCCGTCCGGGCGGGCGGCTGTTCATCCGCGAGGGTCACCCCGTGCTGTGGTCGATGAGCGATCCCCGGCCCGATGACCTGCTGGTGGTGGAGTACCCGTACTTCGAGACCGACGGGGTGGTCTTCTTCGAAGAGAGCAGCTACGCCGGGACGGCAGCCATCGATGCGCCTGAGAGCGTGAGCTTCAACCATGGGCTCGGCGAGATCTTCACCGCGTTGCGCGACACAGGTCTCACCATGACCAGCCTCGAAGAACATCGCGAGGTGCCGTGGAATCCGCTCGGCGAGACGATGGTGCCCAGCCCGGACTTCGCGGGCGAGTTCGTTCTCGCATCAGGCCGCGACCGCATACCGCTCACCTACACCCTGCAAGCCGTCAACGAGAAGGATGCGGGTTCATAACGCAACCCCGAGGGCCAGGTATCGATCGTGTCCGCGCGAAGGTACCGGACCCAACCATCTCCGAACGCCCGGCTCCGGCGCCGGCTGATCCGCACGCCGGCGATTCGACGGTCCGGTCTGGCGGTGGCCGACGGCACCCGGGGCTGTGTTGCGTTGACGATCCCTGGTGCACGCCGAACCCGCGTTGTTGGACCCGACTGCAGTCAGAGGCATAGCGCGAGTCCGTCGAAGGCAGTGCGGACCCGATCATGCACGGCCAGGTCGGCGGTGATCGTGTAGTGGCCGCGGCGCAAGTTCTGCACGAACGCGTGCCCGGCCGTGATCGTGCGCTTGAGTCCACGCATCGGCCGCAGTCGAGCCTTCAGCCGGGTGATCCCGGTGGCGAGGATCCGCAATCCCGGCACCGCCGATTACGACTACTACCAACGCAAGCTCACCGAAGGCATGGGCCGCAAGGCAGCGCTGCGAGCTCTCAAAGGCAAGATCAGCGACACGCTCTACGACCACCTCGTCCCCGACGGCCCAACCAGAG
>JALZAI010000033.1 GCA_030948475.1 Actinomycetota bacterium | reverse complement strand
GCCTTCGCCGAGTTCTTCATCAAGACCATCGACTGGGGATACGCGACCACCAGCAGCGCGTACATGCGCCACTACTTCACGAACGCCTGCATCGGCTGCCGTAGCACCGCGGATGCGATCGACAAGGACCGACGGCAGAGCCATCGCTACATAGGTGATCGGTTCAGCATCCGAGCCGCCCAGCTGGTCCTACCAGGCCCCGACCGGCCGGTCATACTGGCCACCTTCGATGTCGACTCGGTCGAGGTGGTCGATCGGCACGGCAACTTTGTTGACGCGAGCCCAGCGCTCACCAACTTCCGAGATCGCGTGACGCTGGACTGGCGCGCCGGCCGGTGGCATGTGCTGAGCGAGGTGCCGCAGACGTGAGGCGAACTGGTCCTTTGGTGTGGGCGATGTCCGCCGTGCTCTGCGCGGTCCTAATGATGAGCGCAGCCACCTCGAGCGCGCAACCGCCTCCATCCGGGGGGTCGTGCCTCATCGATGCGAGAGCCGGATTCACTGGAACGAAGGGTGTCATCGTGGAGGGCGTCTGCCAGCTCGCTACTTCGGGCGCACTGGCACCGACCGCACCGCCGACGATGACGGTGCGGTGTGGGCGTCCGTCTTCGGCGGCGAACGGGCTGTGGGACCGGCGTTGCGGCGCACCCAAGACCTGCCTGCTGCCCGGGACCAGACCCGGCACCCGGCCGGTAGTCACCGACGCGTTCGCCACCCTGATCCGGCAACACGGCGCCTGGCTGCTGCAGTCGGTGTGGTGCCCCGCCACCACCACCCCGGCACCGTCGCTGGCCGCGCTGCGCGATCAGACGCTGCGGCTGCTCCCGCACGTCGCGATCGGCGCCGCCTGGTCGACCAGCACCCTGATCAACGTCGAAACCGTGCTCTGGGCCGACACCGGCACCGCCCGCAACCTGGCCAGCGTCACCGTGCTCGGCCAACCCGTCGCGCTGCGGATCCGCTTCGCCCACGCCTACTGGAGCTTCGGCGACGGCGACACCGACACCGCCACCACCCCCGGACCGGCCTACACCGCCACCGACCCCTGCTCCACCGTGCAATGCCCGCACTACTACGGGCACACCTACACCAGCACCGGCGCCCCGACGATCACCCTCACCGTCGCCTGGCACGCCCAGTTCAGCCTCGACCACGCGCGCACCTGGACCGACGTCGAACCCGCCCCACTCACCGGACCCCAAGCCACCCACCAACTCCGCGTCCTACAAGCCCGCGGCGTCCTGGTCCCCAACCCGGCCGAACACTGACCAGTCCACGCCGGGTTAGCCTGCTCGCATGCGCGAGATCGTGATCCTCTCGGGGAACGCACACCGCGATCTGGCCCAGCGCATCTGCGACGAACTGCACGTTCCGCTGTCACCGACCGACATCAAGCGGTTCAGCAACGACTGCCTGTGGGTGCAGCTGCAGGAGAACTGTCGCCAGCGCGACGTCTACGTGGTGCAACCGCTCGTCCCGCCCACCCAGGAGCACCTGGTCGAGCTGCTGCTGATGCTGGACGCGGCCCGCGGGGCCTCTGCATCCCAGGTGACCGCGGTCATCCCGCACTACGCATATGCCCGCTCGGACAAGAAGGACGCCTCGCGCATCTCGATCGCCGGCCGGCTGGTCGCCGACATGCTCACGACCGCCGGGGCCGACCGGGTACTGACGATGACCCTGCACGCGCCGCAGGTGCATGGCTTCTTCTCCGTCCCCGTCGATCATCTGACCGCGATCGGCGAGTTGGCCGACCACTTCCGCGGCACGGACCTCAGCAATACCGTCGTCGTCTCACCCGACCTCGGCAACGCCAAAACGGCGACCCAGTTCGCCCGACTGCTCGGGCTGCCGGTCGCGGCAGGGTCGAAACAACGCCTATCCGACGAGCGGGTGGTGATCGAGGCCATCGTCGGCGACGTCCGCGGGCGCCGCGCGATCATTCTCGACGACGAGATTGCAACGGGCGGCTCGACCATCGAGCTGCTTGACCGCCTCGCCGAGCAGGACTGCACCAGCGCCGCGATCGCCTGCACCCACGGGTTGTTCGCCGGCAAGGCGATGCCTCGGCTGCACGAGCACCCGAGCGTGTCGGAGATCGTGACCACCGACACCGTCCCGCCTCCGGCCGGCGAATGGTCACGGCTGACGATCCGGTCGGTGGCACCGCTGTTCGCCGAGGCGATCTCGCGAATCCACGGGGGCGAGTCGATCAGCAGCCTATTCGATGGAGTGGATCCGACACACGGGCCGCCGCAGCCGCAGCTGCCGTTCGGAACACATGCCTGAGCAGACCTCGCGAGTCTCGACACTGGAATTGTTCTTCGACCTGGTGTTCGTGTTCACCATTACCCAGGTCGCCCTGATCGTTGAGCATCGCCCGTCCTGGACGACGACAGCACAGGCTTTCATCGAACTGCTCGTCATCTACTGGATGTACGGCGGCTTCGCCTGGCTGACGAACTCGCTGCGCGCATCGCTGCCTCGCCAACGAGTCGCCCTGCTGCTGGGCATGGCCGCGTTCCTCGTCGTCTCGCTCGCCGTCCCGAGGGCATTCGAGGGCGACGGAGTCGTGTTCGGAGTCGCCTACCTCGCGCTCAATATCGTCCACCTGGTTAGCTTTCTGGTGCTCGGCCAGAGCACCACCTTCGCGGCGATGCTTCGGATCGGCGCGGCGAACCTCGCCGCCGCCGGGCTGATCCTGGCGGCCGGATTCGTGCACGGGGCCGCACACTGGCCGTTCTGGATCGCCGCGGTGGCGATCCAGTACGTACTGCCGATCTTCGCGCGCACCGTCGGCAGCTTCACGATTGGCGTCGAGCACTTCGCCGAGCGGCATGGCCTGATGATCATCATCGTATTGGGTGAGTCGTTGGTAAGCGTTGCGCTGGCCGCGCAGCGGCTGCCTGTCGACGCGACGCTGATCGTCGGTGCGCTGTGCGGACTTGCCGCGTCGGCAGCGATGTGGTGGTGCTACTTCGGCGGTGAAGATGCCGCCGCTGCAGCGGCGCTGGAACGGCTCCCGCCGCGGGAGCGCGGCTATGCCGCACTCGTCGGCTATGACGCGCCCCATGTCGTGATGATGGCCGGCATCGTGTCGGTGGCGGCGGGATCTCGGCTGTCGCTGCCCGAGCTGACCGCGCCTGCGCCGAACGCGGCCGCCTGGTTCATCGGCGGCGGTGTCGCGGTGTACCTGCTTGCGCTCGCCGTGTTTCGGGCGTTGCTGAGGTTCGCAGTGCCGCTCGGACGGGCGTTGTTCGGCCTGCTCGCACTCGCGACGGTCCCGGTAGGGACCGGGCTCGGCGCGGCGCAGCAGTTGCTCGTCATCGCGGGTCTGATCGTGGTGCTGTTGCTGGCCGAGCGACGGGGGTCGTCCTGGTTCGGCCAACTCGATCGGGCAGGATGGCCGCCATGACCGTACCGACCGACCCCCGCGCCGCCGTCGAATACCGCCTGCCTGCCGTCGATCTGAAGATCGGCGACCTGGTGAACACCTCACCCGGCGAGGACGACTGGCAGCAGGTACTCGCCGTCTGCCGCTCGGCATCCGACGCCAGCGAGGACGAGGTGCGCCAGCTCGTCGATTCGCTCGGGGGCCGCTACGTCGTGGTGCAGCTGACCGACCTTGCGCCGGTCGACTCGGGCGTGTATTTCTCGGCCGGGTTGGCGATGACCTACGGCAGCGAGGACGGCGCTGACCAGTCGGTGACCGACGTGGTCAGCTCCGAGGACGGAGTGCGGACCTACCTTTACACGAGGTTCGAGCTGGTCACCGTGCGCGCGACACGGGGCTAAGCGTTCCTTGGCGACGCCGGATTTGGGTCGTCGCAAGTGCCGCTGATACTGTGGCAAAGTTGCCCGCAAGCCGGTCGGCACCGATCAGGATGCGCTGGTGCGGCGATTCCAGCGAGTAACAGCTAAAACGCTAATCCGAACCCCTTATTGCGAACGTCGAGGCCTTCTTCGTGGCGAACATCAAGTCCCAGATCAAGCGAAACCGCACCAACGAGGCGGCGCGCGTGCGCAACAAGAGCGTCCGGTCGGCGCTCAAGACCGCGGTGCGCCGCTTCCGCGAGGAAGCCGACGCCGGCAACCGCGATGCCGCTGTCACCGCGATGGGCACGGCCTCGCGCGAGCTGGACAAGGCGGCCAGCAAGGGCGTCATCCACCGTAACCAGGCGGCAAACCGCAAGGCCGCCATGGCACAGCGCGCCAACGCCCTCTGACTCGCTGTAACCGTTCACGGCTTTCGCGCCGGCGCTCACCGCTGACGCGCTGCCCCGTCACGGCTTTCGCGCTGGCGCTCACCTCTGACGCGCTCCACTGACGCGCAGACCGTCCCACGGCAACCCCCGAAGCCAGCGTTTTCATGCCCTCCCCAACCCCGGGGGGCAACAGCTCGTTGTCGTCGCCCTATTCGCGGCTGGCACGGGCCTCGGCAAGCGCGCTGACGGCACGCTCCAACGCGTAACCAGGATTGGCCGCCTCGCCCTTCACGTCGGCGTTCAGGCCGGCGACGGTCCCCAGTGCACGGCGCACCCCGGCCTCGGTCCAGCCCCGGGACTGGCTCTGCGCGCGCTTGACCTTCCAGGCCGGCAGGCCCAGGTGCTTGGCGAGGTCGAACGGGCTGCCGCGCCCGGCGGACGCGACGCGGGCGATGGTGCGTATCCCGTCCGCCATCGCGTCCGCGATCACGACGTGCGGCACCCCGACCCCGAGCGCGTGCCGCAGCGCCTCGATCGCGCCGGCTACATTGCCGACAACCGCCAGGTCGGCGACCGCGAACCCGGACACCTCGGCACGCCCATTGTGATACGCGCGCACCAGGTCGACGCCAATGGTGCCGCCGGAGTCCGCGACCAGCTGCGCCGAGACCGCCGCGAGTTCCCGCAGATCGCTGCCGACCGCGTCGATGAGCGTCGCCACGGCGTCCGGAGCTATGCGGCCGCCGGCTCGGCGGACCTCTGCGCGCACGAAGTCCGCCCGCTCGTCGGACCGGGTCAGTCTGAGGCAGCTGATCTCGAGCGCGCCCACCTTACGCGCGGCGTCGAGGACGCTCTTGCCCTTCGCCCCGCCCGCATGCTGGAGCACGATCGTCGCGCCTTCGGTGGGCGTGTGCAGGAACGGCGTCAGGGCCGCCAGTGCAGCGGTCCGCACGTCCTGAGCTGCCCGGATCACCACCAGCCTCGAGTCTCCGAACAGCGACGGCCCCAGCAGCTCGTGCAGTTCCGGACCCTCGATCTGGGCGCCGACACGCTCGGACTCGTCGACGTCGCCGTCACGGCGGCGCACTGCGGCGGCGATCGAGCCGATCGCGCGACCGACGAGTAGCTCCTCATCGCCGACCAGAACGACGAGGGCCGGCACCGAGCCCGGCAGCTGGTCGATGCTGACGGGTCGGACGGCCATGCCGCCATCCTGACACCGGGCGCCGACCCAAGTGTTCGTGGCCCACCGGATTCGGAGCCGGGCAGCCCGGAGGGCCAGACGCAGGCCCGAAACGCTGGCGAACCGCACGTCGGACCCGCCGCGGACGCGCAGGTCGGGCCGCATCCCAGACCCGAGGCCGTAACCGTCACCGCGCGTCGGGACACCGTTGTCAGGGAGTCGCGGCCGCCGACGACCGCAACGTCGCCGTCGCGGTCGGTGCGCCGGATCGGAACCGCGAGACGCTCCATCTCGCTTAGCAGCAACGGCGACGGGTGTCCGTAGTCGTTGTGCGCGCCGACGCTGATCACCCCGACTCGGGCATGCACCGCGGCGAGGAAGTCCGGGGCGGAGTAGGCCGATCCGTGGTGCGGGACCTTGAGCACGTCTGCGCGAAGGTCGGTTCCCGAATCGAGCAGGGCCTGCTGGGCCTCGACCTCGGCGTCCCCGGGTAGCAGGATTCGCAAGCCCCCGATCGTTGCGCGCAGCACCACGGAGGAGTTGTTCGGGTCGCTCCTGGTGCCGTGGAATGCTGCGGACGGCCCGAGCACGTCGAGATGGACCCTGCCAACATCGATCGACGTGCCCGGAGGCAGAGTGGAGCGCGCCAATCCGTGCGTCCGCAACACGGTGTCGACCAGCCACACTCCGCTCGCCGGATCGAGCAGCGGTCCCGTGACCACCCGACCGACGCGCCGGCCGTGCAGCACGCCGACGATGCCGCCGACGTGATCGAGGTGGAAATGGGTGAGCACGAGCAATGCCACGCTGCTGACGTCCAGGCTGCGCAGGCAGCGATCGACAGCCACCGGATCGGGGCCTGTGTCGACCTCGACCGCGCTGGACCCGCCCGCGGACAAGACGAGCGCGTCGCCCTGCCCTACGTCGCAGGCGACCATCAGCCAACCGGACGGCGGCCAGCCCGGAGCAAACGAGCGCACCGGAATCTGGACGAGTGCGGCCACCACCGCGCCCACCGCTAGCAGCCGACCCATCCCCGTTCGGCGCGCGAGCAGGAGCAGGGCGACTGTCGCGGCGAGCAGGGCCAGCCCGCCGCTCGAACCGTGCGGCCAGGGCAGCATGGCGCCGTCCAGACCTCCGAAACGATCGGCTACCCACACCAACCAGCGGCACGGCCAGCCGGCCAGCTGCGCCGCGAACTCTCCTCCCTGCAGCCAGAACGGCGACGTGACGGCCGCCAGGAATCCGAGCACCGTCGCAGCCGCCACCACCGGTTCTGCCAGCGCATTCGCCGGGATCGCGACGAGGCTGACCCGTCCGTAGAGCGCCGCCACCACCGGAGCCGTGACCAGGTGTGCCGCCGCAGCCACGGCGAGCGCCTCGGCGACACCGGCCGGTACCCGGCGCCGGCGCAGCGCGTCGGCCCACGAGGGGGCGAGCAAGAGCAGCGCCGCGGTCGCGAGCGCCGACATAGCGAAGCCCGCGTCGGCCGCAAGGGACGGGTCCCAAACGAGCAAGACGAGGACGGCCGCGGCCAGCGACGGCACCGCCTGCCGCGGCCGTCCGACCGCGAGCGATACGAGCGCGATCGCTGCCATCACCGCGGCGCGCAGCACGCTCGGCGACCCTCGCGCCACCACGACGAACGCGACGAGCACCGCGGCTGCGCAGACCGCACACAGCCACGGGCGCACGCGCATCCGGCGCAGCACGAGCAGCACCGTGCCGATCAAGATCGAGCAGTTCGTGCCCGACACGGCAACCAAGTGCGTCAGGCCGGCGACACGGAATCGCTCGACCAGCACCGGGTCGAGACCGGTCGTATCGCCGTCAACGAGGCCCGGCAGAAGCCCCCGTTCGGCGGACGGCAGCGCGGACGACGCCTGGCGCAGCGAGCTGCGCACTCGCGCTGCCGCTCGCTGCCACCAGGGCGGCTGCCCAATCAAGGTCGGACCGCCATTCGAGAACAGCGTGGCGCCGAGCGGAGCCGGCTCCAGCGACGGCTGCAGTGTGCCGTCGACCACGACCCGCTGACCGGGCAGCACGTCCCGCCAGGGTGCGGCCGGGGCGAGGATCAGCACCGGCCCGGACACCGACCAGCGCCGTCCCCGTACGTCCACCGACCTCACCTCGGTGGTGACCGCGACTCGTGGCGATCCGGCGACCCCTTTGGCTGCGAGCGGGTGCGGGTCACCTACGACGGTCAGCCGGGCCGTGACCGCGGAACGCGCAGCTGCCAGAGTGGCCAGCGGGGACGCCCGGGCTTGCGCGAGCCGACCTGCGTACGGCGTGAGCGCCAAAGCGATGCAGAACCCCACAAGTCCCACGGCCGAGGCCACCGGACTGCCACGACGACTGATCAGGGCGAGGACGGCGCACGCGAATGCCGCGGCGGCTAGCACGGCAACCGTGCTGGCTGAGCGCCCCCCGCAGAGGACGAGGCCAAGCCATGCCGCGCCCGCTCCTGCCGCAAGCCGAACATCCACCGGCTGCCGAGCACTGGCGACGAGCGCGGTCATGCCCGAGCCTCGCTCAAATTGGCTCGCTCGCAAGCTTCGCTCACACGGATACCAGCCCGCGCAGCTCGGCGAACTTCACCT
This sequence comes from Actinomycetota bacterium, assembly GCA_030948475.1. Classification (GTDB taxonomy): domain Bacteria; phylum Actinomycetota; class Actinomycetes; order Mycobacteriales; family Jatrophihabitantaceae; genus JALZAI01. The sequence goes on along the minus strand of JALZAI010000033.1, from coordinate 17,029 downwards.
CGCCGATTCCGGACACCTCGTTCAACTGGTTGACACTGGCGAACCGACCGTGCTGAAGACGCCAGTCGACGACGTGCTGGGCGAGCACCGGGCCGACGCCGGGCAACGTGTCCAGCTGCTCGAGCGTCGCCGTGTTCAGATTCACCGGCGCAACCACCGATGGAGGTCCGGTAGACCCCAAACCGACAGGGGCGCCGGCCGGAACCGAAGGCGACATCCCGGGTCGACCGAGTACGAGCTGCTGGCCGTCCTGCACCAGCGCGGCCAAATTGAGCGACACCAGATCCACGCCCGGACGCGCGCCGCCTGCCGCCCGGATCGCGTCATACACCCTCGAACCGGCCGGTAGTCGGTAGATCCCCGGACGACGCACCTTGCCGGCCACGTCAACCACGACCGCTGCTGGGGTGGACGGCGGCGCGGCGGACGGGCCAGCCGTCAACGAGGACACCGATGATGGCATCGACGAGGGCACGCCAGTAGCTGACGCGCTCACCGCACTTGGCGCGTCCGCGATTACCGATACAGCCTGGGGCCGCGAGGTCATCAGCCACCACACCGTCACCGCGACGGTGACCAGCGCCGCCATCCCGACCGCGGCCGCCCCACGTCGCCCGGGATCCCACCGAAAGCCGCGCTGCCGCTCGGTCGGAGCGACACCCAACAGTTCGCGCACCCGCTCGGCGATCCGCGCCCGCTCACCCCGCATCGCGCCCACGCTAGGCAGAGCCTTCGCCCAACGAGCGCGCCAAACCCGTCCTGTGGACATCGCCGGGCGCTGTGGATCGATTCAGCCGAAGTGCCGGACGTCCGTGCTATTGGCCGCCCGACCGACTCAGGCTCGCGCACGGCTCGGGCGTGGGGTCAGCGCCGCACGACAACCGTCCCGATCACGCCCGGACCCAGGTGCGCGCCGAGTACCGGGCCGAGTTCGCCGACGTGCAGTTCTCCGAGCTGCGCAAGCGACGAGCGCAGCTGCTCGGCCACCGACTCCGCACGCGCCGCCGCAGCTAGGTGATGCACCGCGACGTCCACTCGCCCGTCGCCGGCAGCCTCGAGCGTCAGCGCCACCAACCGGCTGATCGCCTTCGAGGACGTACGCACCTTCTCCAGTCCGACGATCTGGCCCTCGACCATCTGCAGCAACGGCTTCACCGACAGCGAGGTCGCGAGCAGCGAGGCCGCCGTGCCGATGCGTCCGCCACGCCGCAGGAACTCGAGCGTGTCGACGTAGAACAACGTCCGGGTGCGGTCGATGACCGCGGTTGCCGCACCCTGCACGTCAGCTGCCGACGCACCGTCACGCGCAGCGGCCGCCGCCGCCAGCACGGCCCACCCGAGACCCATCGCGGTCGCGCGGGAATCGACCACCCGGACGACCCCGTACCCGAAGTCCTGAGAAGCCAGCACCGCCGACTCCCAGGTGCCCGAGAGCGCCGACGCGAGATGGATCGACACCACGTGGTCTGCGCCGGCGGCGAGGCACGAACGGTAGGCGCCGGCGAACTCCCCGGGCGAGGGACGCGACGTGCTCACCCGGATGTGCTCGCGCAGTGCCGCGACCAGATCGGCCGACGTGACGTCGACACCGTCCACTGCGGTACGCGAGCCGAGCTGTACCCGCAGCGGCACCACGTGCACGCCTGCGGCTGCCGCACCGGCGGGCAGGTACGCCGTGGAGTCGGTGACGATCGCGGTGGTCACGCGCCCTCAGAGGACGAGGTTGACCAGGCGGCCGGGCACGGCGACGACGCGCCTGGTCGCCCGACCGTCCAGCAACGCCGCGATCTTCGCATCGGCACGCGCTGCCGCCTCCAGGGCCGCCGCGTCCGAGTCGGCCGGCACGGTGATCACCGAGCGTAGCTTCCCGTTCACCTGCACCGGCACTTCGATCGTGTCGTCCACGAGCAGCGCGGGATCAGCGACGGGGAACTGCTCCCAGGCCAGCGACTCAGGATGCCCCAGCCGCGTCCACAACTCGTCAGCGGCGTGCGGCGCCAGAGGCGCCAGCATCAGCACCAACGCCTCGGCCAGCCCGCGCGGCGCGCCGCCGTGTGGGTAGGCCTGGGTGATCGCGTTGTTGAGCTCGGTGATCCGCGCGATCGAAGTGTTGAATCGGAGAGTCTCGTAGCCCTCGCGCACCGCCTGGATCGTCTTGTGCAACAGGCGATTCAACTCATCTGACACACCCTCGTCGCTGACGTGCACCTCGCCGGACGATTCGTCGACGATGACGCGCCAGATGCGCTGCAGCAGCCGGTACGGGCCGACGATCGCCTTGGCGTCCCACGGTCGCGACTGCTCCAGGGGCCCGCTGAACATCTCGAACAGCCGGAAGGTGTCCGCCCCGAATCTCTCGATGAACTGGTCCGGCGTCACCACGTTCTTCAGGCTCTTGCCGATTTTGCCGAACTCGACGTTGACCGGCGCATCGCCGAAGTAGAAACCGTTTTCGCGTTCCTGCACCTCCGCGGCGTCGACGTAGAAGCCGTCCTTGTTCGTGTACGCGGGAAGCTGCAGCATGCCCTGATTGACCAGGCGGTGGAACGGCTCGGACGAAGAGAGGTAACCCAGGTCGTAGAGCACCTTGTGCCAGAACCGCGCGTACAGCAGATGCAGTACCGCGTGCTCGACACCTCCTACATAGAGCTCCACCCCGCCCAGCGGACGTTCGGCATCCGGTCCCATCCAGTACCGCTCGACCTCGGGGTCGATGAACTGCTCGGCGTTGGTCGGATCCAGATAGCGCAGCTCGTACCAGCACGAGCCGGCCCAGTTCGGCATGGTGTTCGTGTCGCGCCGGTACTTCTTGGGTCCCTCGCCGAGATCCAGCTCGACGTGCACCCAATCGCTCAGCCGGCCTAGCGGCGGCTCTGGTGCGGAGTCGGCGTCCTCGGGCGCGAACGACTTGGGCGAGAAGTCGTCGGTCTCGGGCAACTCGACCGGCAGCATCGACTCGGGCACCGCGAGCGGCAGGTCGTGCTCGTCGAACACGATCGGGAACGGCTCGCCCCAGTAGCGCTGCCGCGAGAACAGCCAGTCGCGCAGGCGGTACGTCGTCGCGCCGCGTCCGCCCCCCTCGGCCTCCAGCCACGCGATGATCGTGGCTTTCGCCTCGATGACGCCCATCCCGTCCAGAAACCCAGAGTTGATCGCCGGACCCTCGCCGACGTAGGCCTTGCCGTCGAAGCCGTCCGGCGGCGCGACGGTGCGCACGATAGGCAGCTCGAAGACCTCGGCGAACTCCCAGTCGCGCTCGTCCTGCCCGGGCACCGCCATGATCGCGCCGGTACCGTAGCCCGTCAACACGTAGTCGGCGACGAATACCGGAATCGCCTTACCGGTAACGGGATTCGTGGCATACGAGCCGACGAACACGCCGGTCTTCTGCTTCGCCTCGGCCTGCCGGTCGATCTCGGACCGGGCCGCCGCGAAGGCGCGGTAGGACTCGACTGCCTCGGCCGGCGTCGCGTGCCCGCCCGTCCACTCCGGCTTCGTGGCCTCCGGCCAGGTGTCGGCTGTCAGCAGGTGCACCAGCGGATGCTCCGGTGCGAGGACGAGGTAGGTGGCGCCGAACAGCGTGTCCGGACGAGTTGTGAAGACCTCGATCTGGCCGCCCTGGAACGGGAAGCTGACATGTGCCCCGTGCGAGCGTCCGATCCAGTTGCGCTGCATGGTGCGCACCTTCTCGGGCCAGTCGATGTGGTCCAGATCGTTTACCAACCGGTCGGCGTAGGCGGTGATGCGCATCATCCACTGCGCCAGCGGCTTGCGGAACACCGGGACGTTGCCGCGCTCGCTGCGTCCGTCGGGCGTCACCTCCTCGTTGGCCAGCACGGTGCCCAAACCGGGAGCCCAGTTGACCAGCGATTCGGCCCGGTAGACCAGCCGGTGGTTGTCGACGACCTGGCGTCGCTCGAGTTCGGTCAGCTCGGGCCACGGCCGCCCGTACGGGTTGGCGTCGTCGGCGACGGTGCGAGCGCCCGCGTCCAGTTCGCTGATCAGTTCGGCAATGGGACGCGCCTTGTCGAGGTCCGAGTCGTACCAGGCGTTGAAGATCTTCAGGAAGATCCACTGCGTCCAGCGGTAGAACTGCGGGTCAGTCGTCGCGATCCGGCGGCGCTCGTCGTGACCCAGGCCCAGCCGGCGCAGCTGCTTGAGAAAGATGTCGATGTTGGCGTACGTCGTGATGCCGGGGTGTTGTCCGGTCTGCACGGCGTACTGCTCGGCAGGCAGGCCGAAGGCGTCGAAACCCATCGTGTGCAGCACGTTGTCACCGCGCATCCGCAAGTAGCGGACGTAGACGTCGGTGCCGATGTAGCCGAGCGGATGCCCGACGTGCAGCCCGGCTCCGGACGGGTAGGGGAACATGTCGAGCACATAGGTGTGATCTCGCACAGCGACGCGGCCGAACCCGTCGGAGAGCGGGCCGACCGGGTTGGGCGCGTTGAAGGTGCCCTCGCGTGCCCAGCGGTCCTGCCACCCGGTCTCGATCACCTCGGCCAGCGCGGCGGTGTACCGGAACGGCGGGGGGTCCTCAATGCTGCTCATCGCTATGTGCTCCTAGGAATGGGACTGCTCATCGGACAGCACAAGAGCCCCCGCGCAATCGCAGAGGCTCGGCCGCGCCGACTCGAGGTCAGGTCAGCGCGGCGATCGAAGAAGCAGTCGCGTACCGTGCACGCCGCCATGCTACCTGGCAGCCGGTGCTCACCCCGCGCCCGCCGTCCGTCGCCGCCGAACGCGGGGGCACCCACTGATCACTCTAAGCGCTACAACCACGTTGCGAACCGTGGGTCTGTCGTGGCACTCGTCACCGCCGGGTTGGCCGCACGCTCAGGCGTCGGCATCGGGCGCGTCATCGGTGTCGACATCGGGGTGCCTCGGCAGTGGGACGACGACGCCTGGCGCGCCGAGATTGTGCCCGCGCAGCCGCCACAGCGATCCGGCACCGTCGTGCGCGTCAACGGTCAGTTCGGACCAGTGGCAGTTGGCAAGCGGACCGAGGACGTGCACGCGCTGATCCATGCCGAGAAGCGTGTTGCACAGAGCCATCGCGGTTGCACTGTGTGTGACGAGGACGGCGCACGCGACATCGGGCAGCTCGGCGAACGCGGCCAACGCCCGGACGGCCACTTGATCCCGGGTCTCACCGCCGCGGCGACTCACGTCGCCCCCGGCGATCCAGTCCGCGAACTCGTCCGGGTATCGCTCGGCGACCTCGTCGCGGGTCAGGCCCTCCCAGTGGCCCAGCGACCGTTCGCGCAGGCGAGGCTCGGCCCGCACCGGCAGGCCGGTCGCGGCTGCGAGGCATTCGGCGGTCTGTGTCGCCCGCACGGCGTCCGAACTCACCAGGACATCCGGCGCGAGCCCGGCGACGATCGCGGCGACCTCATAGGCCTGCGCACGTCCCACCTCGTCCAACGGCGGATCGGCCTGACCCTGGAAGCGACGCTCGGCGTTCCATGCCGTCCGACCGTGCCGCAACAGGACGACCCGGCGACCCGTCACACCCTACCTCGCTGCGCTCGTCCGACCGGCAAAGCACCGATGTCCATGGTTCGCTCGCAAGCTTCGCTCACGGTCGAGCCTCGCTACGCTCATTCGGCCGCCAGAGGTCGATCACATTGGTTCGCTCGCAAGCTTCGCTCACGGCCTTTCGGCGGCCGCGCGGTCGGTGAACGCGATGAACGGGCAGTCCTTCCAGAGCCGCTCGAGGGCGTAGAAGACCCGCTCCTCGGCATGCTGCACGTGCACGACGACGTCGCCGTAGTCGAGCAGCACCCAGCGGCCGTCGCGGCGGCCCTCGCGGCGGATCGGCTTCGAGCCCGCAATGCGGAGTTTCTCCTCGACCTCGTCGACAATCGCCTCGACCTGGCGCTCGTTGTTGCCGGTGGCGAGGACGAAGACATCGGTGATCGCGAGCCGGTCGCTCACATCGATGAGGACGATGTCGGTCGCCAGCTTGTCGGCAGCGGCCTGGGCTGCGACGAGCGCGTGCTCGCGGGCCTCATCAGTCGCGGTCATGTTTCTTGAGTCTACGGACGGTAGAGGCGGTGCTTGTTGATGTACTGCACCACGCCGTCGGGGACCAGATACCAGACCGGCCTGCGCCCGTGCACTCGTTCGCGGCACCCGCTGGACGAGATCGCCATGGCCGGCACGTCGAGCAGAGTGACGGCATCACTGGGCAGATGCGCGTCCGACAGCACGTAGCCGGGACGGGTGACTCCGACGAAGTGCGCCAGCTTCAGCGCGTCCTCGGCATCCTTCCAGGACAGGATTTGCGCGAGTGCGTCGGCACCGGTGATGAAGTACAGGTCGGCCTCCGGGCGCAACTCGGCGATGTCGCGAATCGTGTCGATCGTGTACGTCGGCCCCGCGCGGTCGATGTCGGCACGGCTGACCCAGAACCGTGGGTTGGACGCGGTGGCGATGACAGTCATCAGGTAGCGGTGCTCGGCCGGGCTCACGACGCGCGCCGTCTTCTGCCAGGGCTCGCCGGTCGGGACGAAGATGACCTCGTCCAGCTGGAAGAGCGACGCCACTTCGGAAGCGGCGACCAGGTGGCCATGGTGGATCGGGTCGAAGGTGCCGCCCATGATTCCGACCCTGAGCGCGGCCGATTCGGGCATAGTGCGATCCTACGGACTGGGCAGATTCAGCTCGTAAGTCTGGCCGATCAGGTCGGCGCCGTAACTGTGGTGCGCGCGCTCGGCGCCGGACCCCGCGGCCAGGAAGATCGAACGCGCGGGCACCATCGGGTGATTGGTCCAGAGGAGCATCCTCTCGTAGCCGGCGTCGCGGGCGAATTCGACGCAGGTCTGGACCAGGCGCGTGCCCAGTCGCTCGCCGCGTGCCGCCGGGTCGACCAGCGGGATGCGCAGACGGGCCGTGGCGTCGTCCTCGGCCACACAGAAGACGCAGCCAACACGGTGCCGTCCAGATCGGCCATCCATGCGGCCTCGCGCCGGTCGTCGTGGTCGTTCGCATAGTCGGCGACGATCCGGCAGGCCAGCGCGTCGAATGTGGCGTCCCAGCCGAACTCGGCCGCGTAGATCTCGCCGTGTGCCCGCACCACCCAGCCCAGATTGACCGGGATTACCAGTGCACGCCGCGCAGGATATGCGCGAAGGCCACGCCCTCGCTGGACGGCTCCGCGCTCCGGGTCCGGTCGCCGCGCGCCGCCTTCGAATCGGGGAACATCTTGTAGCCGTAGTTCAGGATCAGGTCCACTCCCCGCGGGGACACCTGGTAGGCCAACTCGCCGACGTTGCCGAGGGTCGTCCCCATCTTCTTCGGCTTGCGGATCATCGCCTTACAGATCATTTCCGCGGCGTCGGTCGGCGACATGGTCGGGAACCGGTCGTACATCGTGGTGGGTGCGATCATCGGCGTGCGGACAAGCGGCATGTGCACAGTCGTCACATGCACCCCGTCGTCGATGACCTCCGAGGCGATGCAGCGCGAGAACGCGTCCAGTGCCGCCTTCGATGCGACATAGGCGGAGAAGCGGGGGGTGTTGGTCTGCACGCCAATCGAACTGATGTTGATGATCTGGCCGCCCTTGCGACCGTCCGCCGAGGGCTGACGCATCACGGGTAGCAGGGTCAGCACGAGCCGCACCGCGCCGAAGTAGTTCAGCCGCATCGTCCGCTCGTAGTCGTGGAAGCGGTCGTAGGACAGCGCGACGGAGCGGCGGATCGAGCGGCCCGCGTTGTTGACCAGCACGTCGACGCGGCCGTGCTGCTGCAGCACCTCCTTGGCCATCCGCTCGATATCGCTCATGTCGGCCAGATCGCAGCGATGTACGAACGCGATGCCCCCGACGTCGTGGATGTCGGACTTGGTCTGCTCGAGCTTCTCGACGCCTCGCGCCACCAGGATGACCTTGCCACCGGCCGCACCCACGCGGAGTGCGGTCGCGCGACCGATGCCCGAGGAGGCGCCGGTGATCATCACGGTCTTGCCCTTGACGACGCGGGCGAGCTGTCGATCCTTTCGGCGATCGGGGCTATACGTGCGCTCCCAGTACTCCCAGAGCGTCTGGGCGTAGGTGGCGAGCGGCGGCACCGCGATGCCCGAGGAGCCCAGCGCCTGCTGGGTCTTCGCCGAGTCGAAGTGCGCCGGATAGTTGACAAAGCGCAGGACCTCACGCGGGATACCAAGTTCGGCGAGGACGAGGTCGGCGGCCAGCTTTGGGCCCGGCACGAGCGATGCGAGTCGCCGCAGCGGCTTGGGGATCGCGTCCAGCAGCGCGGTGTCGACGCTCGCCGCAGACTGCGGAGCACCGGCTGCCTTGGCGAATGCGTTCGCCATCTGCCCGACGGTCATCGGCTCCGGGTCAGTGAGGTGGAACGTCTGCCCGTCCAGGCCGGGCCGGTGCGCGAGGTAGTCCATCGCCTTGGCTACGAAGTCGACCGGGACGATGTTGACTGGGCCGCCGTCGATGCCAATGACCCGCAGCCAGGACGGGGTGATGCCGCGCAGCCGTTGGATGGTGCGGAAGAAGTAGTACGGCCCGTCCACCTTGTCGATCTCGCCGGTCTCGGAGTGCCCGACCACGATGCCCGGGCGGTAGACCCGCCACGGCACGTCGGACTGCGTGCGCACTATCCGCTCGGACTCGTGCTTTGTGTCGTAGTACGGACTGGTGTCGACGCCGGTCGCCTCATCGAACATGTCTTCGGTGAACACGCCCCGGTACAGCCCGGCCGCGGCGATCGAGCTGACCTGATGGAAGTGTTCGGCGTGGACGTCGCCGGCGAGCTGAATCGCGTGCCTGGTGCCCTCGACGTTCGCGACTCGCTGGCTGTCGGCGTCTGCGGTCAGGTCGTAGATCGCTGCCAGGTGGAAGAAGTGCTCGATCTGCCCGTCCAGCTTGTCGATCTGCTCGGCGGCCAGACCCAGCCGCTGCGTGCCGAGGTCGCCGACGACGGCAAGAACGCGCGTGTCGTCCGTGCCGAGCCGCTCACGCAGCTCGTCCAACCGGTCCAGCGAGCTGGACCGGCACAGCACGTAGATCTTGCCTTCCCGATCGAGGAGCTGCGCCATCAGGAAGCGGCCGATGAAACCCGTGGCCCCGGTCACGAAGTACGCCATCGTCTCCCCCTCGAAGAGACCCGCCCCTAGGCGGCCAGTCTCGTGCAGCCGTGTTGCGGTTGACCAGCCGGGGTGGGGATAACCGCACCTCAGAGGGGTGATGACTGCATCGCGGCGGCACGTGCACCCGGCGAGGATCGGAGCATGCGTCGCTTCTCTGCAGGGTGAGCAGGTCATGACGCCGGCGTGCTGCGTGGTGATCGAGGTTGCCGGCTGGTGGCGACGATCGTGCACGTCGAGGAATCGCCCGTCGATACCCGGGAGGTAATCGCGGCGCTCCCGGCATCCGGCTAACGTCGATCGCATGAGCACGTTGACGGCGTCGCGGCCCGTCGGCCAGCTGCTGCGCGAGTGGCGCGAGCGGCGCCGGCTCAGTCAGCTCGAGCTGTCGCTGCAGGCCGACGTCTCAGCGCGACATCTGAGCTTCGTCGAGACTGGCCGCTCGCGGCCCACCCCGGAGATGATCGTTCGGCTCACCGAGCAACTGGAGGTACCGCTGCGCGAGCGTAACCAGTTGCTGCTCGCCGGCGGATACGCGCCAGCCTACCCGCAGCGCGAGCTGGACGCCCCAGAACTGACCAGCATCCGGGCGGCGCTGCGCCAGGTGCTCGCGGCGCACGAGCCGTTCCCGGCGGTCGTCGTCAACCGCTGGTGGGAAATGATGGATGCCAATGCCGCCATCGCCCCCCTGGTCGAAGGATGCTCTCCCGCGCTGCTCACGGCGCCGGTGAACGTTCTTCGGTTGAGCCTGCATCCGGACGGCATGGCGCCGCGCATCGTGAATCTGGGTCAATGGCGCGGGCACCTGCTCGAACAGCTGCACCGTCGCGCACTAGCGACGGATGATTCGCGACTGCTGGCACTCGAGGAAGAGCTACGCAGCTACCGGGACGAACCGGGCGGTGCGCCGGCCCCGTCGGATGTCGTCCTGCCGCTGCGTCTGCGGCACGGGGATCGCGAGCTCTCGTTGTTCAGCATCGCCGCGTCGGTGGGGACGGCGACCGATGTGACCGTCGAGGAGCTCGCGATCGAGTCGTTCTACCCAGCCGACGAAGCGACCGCGCAGGTGCTGCGCGGTCAGTGACCGCGGACCTTGGTGACTCGAATTCGTAGCGGCACCGGATACTCAACGGCGAATTGTTCCGGACTGCCGCTTACGCTTGCGATGCCGTCGCGGTATTTTTCGGCGTACTGGGCGTTCCGGTCCGGCCCAGGTTCGTCCAGCGCCTGCTCGGCGACACCGGCCAGCACGACGATGTCGCCGCCTTGCCCGTTGCCGTCGAGATTGAGCGAGACCCTCGGTCGCACCGCGACGTGCTCGAGCCGGCGCGCGTCGGCACGGTTGTAGACGATGAGCGTGTCCGCGCCGTCCCAGAGGAACCAGACCGGATTCGGCTGCGGGGTGCCGTCCGCGCCCGTGGTGGTCAGCCAGATCAGGCTCTCGTCGCGCAGACGGGCCCGAACCCGCTGCCCGAACGTCGAGGATTCGTCAGGAAGGACGTCCGTCATGGTGAAAGCGTAGGTCAGACCGGGACCTCGGTGCGCATAAAGTCTGACAGTGAGACCGGACTGCCCGACAGCCGCAGGGCGACGCCCTTGCCGTGCCGCTCAACCATCGGGTTACGACATCGGCGATCGCATGAAGGAGCGGGCCTCAGCGGATGTGCCCGTCCCCGGTGACGACCCATTTGGTGGACGTGAGTTCGGCAAGGCCCATCGGACCGCGCGCGTGCAACTTCTGGGTGGAGATGCCGATCTCGGCGCCGAATCCGAACTCGCCGCCGTCGGTGAACCGCGTCGAGGCGTTGACCATCACCGCCGCCGAGTCGACCCGCGAGACGAACCGACGAGCCGTCTCGAGATCGCGTGTCACGATCGCCTCGGTGTGGCCCGACGACCACCGGCGGATGTGGGCGACCGCCTCGTCCACATCGGCGACGATGCGTGCCGCCATGTCCAGCGAGAGATACTCGCGCTCCCAGTCGTCGTCGGTCGCCGGCACTACGCCGTCCAGGGCCGCGAACGACTCGTCGCCGTGCAGGACGACGCCCGACGTCTGCAGCGCCGACGTGATCCGGGGCAGGAAGTCGGCGGCAACCGCACGGTGCACCAGCAAGGTCTCGGCCGAGTTGCACACGCTGACGCGTGAGGTCTTGGAGTTCACCACGATCCGTTCGGCCATCTCCAGGTCGGCATACGCGTCAACGTAGACGTGGACGTTGCCGACCCCGGTCTCGATGACTGGCACCGTGGAGTTCTGGACGACGAAGTCGATCAGCCCGGCGCCGCCGCGAGGGATGATCAGGTCGACGAGCCCGCGCGCGTGCATGAGATGTCCGACGCTGGCGCGGTCCGTGCCCGGGACGAGTTGCACGCTGTCGCGGGGTAGACCGCTCTTCTCGGCTGCGGCGGCGAGGACGTTGATCAGCGCGCTGTTCGACTCATAGGCCGAACCGGATCCGCGCAGCAGTGCCGCGTTGCCGCTCTTGAGTGCGAGGCCGGCCGCGTCCACGGTGACGTTGGGACGGGCCTCGTAGATCATCGCAATGACACCGAATGGGACACGGACCTGTCGGATTTCCAGGCCATTGGGCTGGGTGTAGCCACGCAGCACCTCGCCGACCGGATCGGCCAGTGCGGCGACCTCGCGCAGTCCCTGCGCCATCGCCACGACGCGCTCATCGGTCACGGTGAGGCGGTCGACGAGCGACTCGGCCGTGCCGGACTCGCGGGCGGCGGCAACGTCGCGCGCGTTGGCGCTGAGGACGGATTCACTCGCGTCATCGAGTGCATCGGCCATCGCGTGCAGCGCGGCGTCCTTGTCCACCCGACTGAGAGGTGCCAGTTCCGCGGCCGCCGCACGCGCGCGTGTGGCAACGGCGCGGACGTCCCGCTCGGTGGCGCTCTGCTCACGCATAGCAGCAGGGTACGGCCGTCAGCGCCGCGCGAACCGCCTGCCGTACGAGGCCGGCGAGCTGAAGTGCCGCGGCTGCGCGCTCAACGGCTGCAGGCTCAGCGGCTGCAGGCTCAGCGGCCCGTGTCGAGCACGCGGCGATTGCAGATCGCGCATGGTGGGCGGGCCCGCTGATCCGCTACATTTCGCGCAGCACGCCAAGTGGATGTACCGCCGATCAAGAAGCACTCCCGGGGGAACCATGCCTGTTGATCGCTACACATTCGCCATCGTAGGTGGCGGCTCGGCGGGCTGCGCGCTCGCGAATCGGCTCTCAGCCGACCCCGCCAACCGGGTCCTCGTGCTGGAGGCCGGCCGGCGCGATTACCTGTGGGACGTGTTCATCCACATGCCGGCGGCGTTGACGTTCCCGATCGGCAGCCGGTTCTACGACTGGAAATACGAGTCCGAGCCAGAACCGTTCATGAACGGCCGGCGGATCTATCACGCCCGCGGCAAAGTGCTCGGCGGGTCGAGCAGCATCAACGGGATGATCTTCCAGCGCGGCAACCCGATGGACTACGAACGGTGGGGCGCTGACCCGGGCATGCAGAGCTGGGACTTCGCGCACTGCCTGCCCTACTTCGCCAAGATGGAGGACTGCCTCGCTGCCGCGCCGGACGACCCGTTCCGCGGCCACGGCGGCCCGCTGACCCTGGAACGTGGTCCGGCCACCAACCCGCTGTTCGAGGCGTTCTTCGACGCCACCGTCCAGGCTGGTTACCCGCGCACCGACGACGTCAACGGCTACCGGCAGGAGGGCTTCGCCGCGTTCGACCGCAACATCAGACGGGGACGGCGGTGGTCGGCCGCTCGGGCTTACCTGCACCCGGTGCTCGGCCGGCCCAATCTCGACCTCAGCACCGGCGCAACAGTCACCCGCGTGGTCTTCGACGGGACTCGGGCCACGGGAGTGGAGTACCAGCGCGGCCGCGGCAGGACGCGGCTGGTGGCCAACGCGGAGACTGTGATCCTCTGCGGTGGGGCGATCAACACCCCGCAGTTGCTGCAGCTGTCCGGCGTCGGCAACGCGACCGACCTGTCGGCCCTCGGCATCGATGTGCGTCAGGACCTGCCCGGGGTCGGGACGAACATGCAGGACCACCTCGAGGTCTACATCCAGTACACGTGCACCCAGCCGGTGTCGATGCAGCGGTACCTGAAGCTGCGCTACCGCCCGACGATCGGCGCGCAGTGGCTGTTCGCCCGGCACGGACCGGGCGCGACCAACCACTTCGAGGGCGGCGGCTTCGCTCGCAGCAACGACGATGTCGCTTATCCCAACCTGATGTTCCACTTCCTTCCGATCGCGGTGCGCTACGACGGGTCCGCGCCCGCCGCCGGCGACGGGTACCAGGTGCACATCGGCCCGATGTACTCCGACTCCCGGGGCTCAGTGAAGATCACCAGCCGCGATCCGCACGAGCATCCAGCCCTGCGCTTCAACTACCTTTCCACCGAACAGGACCGCCGCGAATGGGTCGAGGCGATCCGCGTCGCCCGCACCATCCTGGCCCAGCCCGCGATGGATCCCTTCAACGGCGGCGAGAGCTCGCCCGGCCCGTCCGTCCAGACCGAACAGGAGATCCTCGACTGGGTCGCCAAGGACGGCGAGACCGCGCTGCATCCGTCCTGCACGGCGAAGATGGGCACGGACGAGATGTCGGTGGTCGACCCGCTCACGATGGGCGTGCACGGACTGCACGGCATCAAGGTGGTCGACGCATCGGTGATGCCGTACGTCACCAACGGAAACATCTATGCCCCGGTAATGATGACGGCGGAGAAGGCTGCCGACCTGATCCTGGGCAACACGCCGCTTGCCCCCGTCCATGCCGAGTTCTACCGACACCACTCCAGCGAGCGAGGCGAGGACCGACCGTGAAAACCCGGAGGCTGCAGTGACCGCTCAACACACCGACCACGACGAACTCGCGACCTTCGGGTACAAGCAGGAACTCGACCGCACGCTGGGCAAGTTCTCATCGTTCGCGGCCGGCTTCAGCTACCTATCGATCCTGACCGGCATCTTCCAGCTCTTCGGCTTCGGGTTCAGCTTCGGCGGCCCGGCGTTCTGGTGGACCTTTCCGATCGTGTTCGTCGGCCAGTTCCTGGTGGCACTGTGCTTCGCCGAGATGGCCGGGCAGTACCCGCTGGCCGGCAGCGTGTACCAGTGGTCGAAACAGGTCGCGCGACCCGTGATCTCGTGGATGGCGGGCTGGATCATCCTCATCGGTGCGATCGTGACCGTCGCCGCCGTGGCGGTCGCGTACCAGGTGATCCTGCCGCAGATCTCGGACAAGTTCGAGATTGTCGGGACGAACGCCGACATCGGGCTCTACACCACCCCCGGCGGTGCGAAGAACGCCGTCGTCCTCGCGTTGTTGCTCGTCGTGTTCACGACCGTGATCAACATGATCGGGGTCAAGGTGATGGCGATCATCAACAACATCGGGGTGCTCATCGAGCTGGTCGGTGCCACGTTGCTCGTCGTCTTCCTGGCGTTCCACATCACCCGCGGGCCAGGCGTGGTCCTGCACACCAACGGCACCGGCGACGGACGGACCTGGGGTTACTTCGGCGCATTCCTCATCGCGTCCCTGACCAGCGCGTACATCTTCTACGGTTTCGACACCGCCGGCTCGCTCGCCGAGGAGACAAACAACCCGCGTAAGCACGCGCCTGGCGCCATCCTGCGCGCCATCGCCGCCGCCGCGCTGCTGGGCGCTGTCTTGATGCTGGTGGCGATGATGGCGATGCCGAACATCTTCAGCGCCAAGGAGATCAAGGCGATCGGTCTTCAGGGCCTGCCGTACGTCGTGAAGATCGTGCTGGGCAACGGACTGGGCGACGTGTTCCTCACCTGCTCGGCGATCGCGATCACGGTCTGCGCCCTCGCCGTGCACACCGCGGGCATCCGGATCATGTTCACGATGGCCCGCGACGGCCGGTTACCGTTCGGCTCAACGGTGGCGCGGGTGTCGCACAAGTCGCGCACGCCGATCGTGCCCGCGCTGGTGATCGGCGGCCTGACCGTCGTCCTGCTGCTCGTGAATATCGGCAACCAGCGGGTCTTTCTTGTGCTGACGTCCGTGGCGATCATCATGTTCTACCTCGCGTACATGTGCGTCACCGGGCCGCTGCTGCTCAAGCGAATGCGGGGCGAATGGCCGCGCAAGGACCACGGACCATACTTCTCGATGCACGGCGCCGGTCTCGTAGTGAATATCGTGGCGGTCGTCTACCAGACGCTCGTCGTGATCAACCTGGCCTGGCCCCGACCGGCCGTGTACGGCACCGACCACTGGTACTTCCAATGGGGTGCGTTCGTTTTCGTCGGGATCATCGTGGCCGTCGGCGCGGTGTACTACTTCACCACCCAGCACAGACGGCTGAGCGAGGTACTTGCCGAACACCGCGCACTGCCCGCCGACGACGAACCCGCGGCCGCGCAGTCCTGACTGGTCGAGAATGACGCGCATCGTGCTCGTCACGGGAGGTAGCCGCGGATCGGGCGTGCGGTCGCGGAAGGATCCCAGCGCTGGTGACGACGTGATCGTCACTGGCCGCGACGCCGGAGCACTCGCCGAAGTTGTCCAGCACACCGGTGCCCGCGGGTTGACGTGTGACGCCACCCGTCCGGCGGACATCGCCGCTTTGCGCGCGACATCGGTCCCGACCTGGACGTCCTGATCAACATGGCAGGTGGCAACACCGACCTCAACTCGTCCGGCGCGGACGACCAATCGCTGGACGCCGTTGTCGCGGCGTGGCAGACCAACCTCGATGCCAAGGTCCAATCCGGGACTCACCCCATCCGGGCTGGCGCAGCGTCTTGTCGACGAGGGGCTACGCATGGCAGAGCATCCGGGCATCGTGTTCAAGGACGGTCCGAGTGGGCGACGTGCCGCACTCGCATTCGGACCGGACGTCTGGGAGATCGTCAAGGTGCTGCGCGAACTCGACGAGCGCGGGCCAGCGGCCGGCGCTGCGGCTGCTGAACTACTCGTCGTTACCGAGGCGAAGGTGCGCCTCGCGACGCATTACTACGCGGCACACCCCGACGAGATCGACGCCGAGATCGATGAGGCCGACCGCGTCTCCGCGGCCGCCGAGGCCGCTTGGCGGGCCGAGCAACGACTGCTGCGTGAGCGAGCGCAGCGAGCAAACCGATCTGACAGCAGGGCTTTGCCGCCCGAACGGGCGAAGCGACGCTCGGGCGTGAGCATTGGCCTACTACTCGACGAGATGCACGCGCCAATGGTCGCAACCGAGCTCTGCGACCGCGGCCACGACGTGCTCGCCGTTGCAGATCAGCTCGAGCTACGAGCACTCTCCGACCCGGAGTTGTGCACCTGGGCCGGCAACATGCCCGACGAATTGTCACCGAGAACGTGAAGGACTTCGCCCCGCTGTTGCGCCAGGCAGACGAGTCGGGCCAGCCGGCGACGCCCCTTTTGCTCACCAGCAGCCGCACGTTCCCGCGATCTCGCCGCAATCCCGGCCCCTTCACCGACGCCCTCGACGCCTGGCTGCGAGCGCCCGACGCAGCGGAAAGGCCAACCGAAGACTGGCTCGTCCGCACCGATTACCCCGCCACCCAGCCGACGACGCAACGGGAGGGTGCCTGAAGGTCCGTCTGCGAAACCGCCAAGCGATCTCACTGATCTTGGGTCTGTGTTAGACCACAAACCCAAGATCACGAGTGACTAGGCCTTGGCCTGCATGTCCGACCGGGCCGGGTTGGCCTGCTCCGCGGCCTTGGGGTCGTTCTCGTCGCCCTTGGCACGCACGCCAGCCTCGATGCGGTCGCCGAGGTTCTTGTCCACGTTGCGCCAGTATTCGAACGCACGGTTAAGGACGAGCTCGCTGACCCCGTTGAGCAGATGGCCGACGATGTTGTTGACCAGTCGCTCGCGAGCCGCATCGTCGAGCACCTCGCGCACCATCGTGCCGGGCTGGCCCCAGTCGTCG
>JALZAI010000015.1 GCA_030948475.1 Actinomycetota bacterium | reverse complement strand
CCTGGTCGTCAACGGCGGTCGCTCCACCGTTCTGACCCTGCCGAACACCGCGTGGGGCAACTGGCAGATGGCCGAGTACCGCACCGTCCTGCATCGCGGGTGGAACAGCGTCCGGTTGACGAAGTGGACCTGGTACGCCGAGATCGACGCGGTCGACGTCTACCGGGACCGCCCGGCGCCGCCGCCGCCCGCCCTGCCGTCGTGCGCCCCCACGCGCTACGAGGCCGAGGACGGAGTCGTCACCGACGCCCACGTGGTCGCGGACTCCACGGCGTCCCACGGTGCCAAGGTCGGCGGTATGGACCACCCCGACAGCTCGGTCGCGCTCACGATCGACGCGAAACGGGCGGGCGTGAGCACCGTGGCCGTCCGCTACGGCAACGGCTCGCTCGACAACAGCGGCTACCCGGTCGCGTCGACCGACGCCGTGACGGTGAACGGTCGCCCGGCCGGGGTCATCACCTTCCGCAACACCACCTGGGACAACTGGCAGACCGCCACCTACCGGGTGCGCCTGCGCGCCGGCACGAATACGCTCACCTTCACGAAGAGGACGTTCTACGCCGAGCTGGACGCCGTGGACGTCTGCTGACGGCGGATGCCGCCCTTCGGCGGAGCTGTGTTGGCCCCGTGGCCCGGTCTCGCAGACCGCCTCCGGCCGCGTACGTCCAATTTATTCCGGCTCGTGTACCGGCGTCGTACGCCGGAGGAGGCCTGGACCTACCTCGAACGTGCCGCGGAACGGGTCGGCCAGGAAGCGAGCGAACTCTGGCAGCGCGTCGCCGTTACCGACACCGAACTCGGTATGCCGGTCCTATCTGAGCCTTGGGAACGCCTGGGCGTGACCTCCGGCAGGCTCTGCCCGGCTATTCGAACATCCGCTGCTCTGGGCGGCGCGGAGCAGCTCGTTGCGGCCTCCGATGTGTACCCGTTGTGTACCCGACTCTATATTGTCGATCTTGACGACTATCAATGAGACTCTATGGGCCAGTAAATACGGGCCTTCCAGCGGTGCCCCCGGCCGGATTCGAACCGGCGACGCCCGGCTTAGGAGTCCGGCGCTCTATCCCCTGAGCTACGAGGGCGGCGAGTGTTACGGGCCCAGAATATAAGGCCCCCGAGCGGGTCTGTCTGGTTCTCCTGCCCGTTCGGATGCGACCGTGTCCGTCACTTGTCCGCCTCACACCCGCGGAACATCCGCCAAAGGATGGCTCAAAGACCGTCCGCGGCGTAGCTGGCTGGACGCCGACGTGGAGCAATTCCTCACCCTAGATGGCACCTTGCCGTGGATCGCCAGCACCGACGGCACGCAGCCTCGATATGCAGGTCCAGGTGGCCACGAACGTTGCTGCTGGTGAACGGATCGCGCGACTCCACCGAGTACGCCCACAGCTTGCCGTCGCTAATCGTGAGGCCAATTCGGGCTGGCTGCCGTTCATCGACACCACCCATACCCTACGAATCGCAACCACCGGTCCACACATCGCCGCACGGCATGACGAAGCCGGTCCCGCCCGGGCTGTAGACGTCGCGCCACGGCGTGCTAATGGCGAACGACCCGAGAGTGACAGAATGGATGGTCTCGTTGGTCAGCTCATAGGACTCCGCCCAGGTCGCGTCTCAGCGCCGGCGATACGCAGGCGCAGCGCCGAGCAGGTGTGTCAGCTCGGGAACTTCCCGCATCGCCGAACCGCAGCGGGGCCTTTCCGTCCAGACTTCCGCGCCGTCATCGACACCGACGACGGCGTGACGATCATGTTCGAGTGGCACGGGTATGGCCGCGCTTACCCACCAGGGCGACGGCAGGTCCTCGGCTGCGTCTTTCCCTCGATGGCCAGGATGAGTGGCAGGCTCGGCCCCGTGACCACATTAGATGAGGCTGCGGCGTTGGGCCGCGAAGAGCAGGGGCTTGCGGTGGTGTCCACGCTGCGGGTAGACGCCACAATCCAGAGTTCGCTGGTGAACGCGGGCGTGTTGGAGCATCCGGTGAGCGGTACCGAGGTGCTCGCGTTCGCGACGTACGGGCGCGTCAAGCTTGCGAACCTGAGGGCGCGTCCGCAGATCGCGGTGACGTTCCGAGCGGGGTGGCGGTGGGCAACGGTCGAGGGGCGCGCGTCGCTCGTTGGCCCTCGGGACGGCGATCTCGATCCTGACCGGCTTCGCGTGTTGCTACGGGCGATCTTCGTCGCCGCCGGGGGCGTACACGATGATTGGGATGAGTACGACCGCGTAATGGCCGAGCAGGGACGTACCGCAGTGCTGATCGAACCCGGACGGATCTACGGCAACTGAATCGTGCGATCGATGGGTGGTTGTCTCCGCGACCTCGGCCGCGAAGGAACCGTGCACCTCACATCACTCGATCCGTCCGCGGAAGATCAGCAAGGAGGCGCACGCGTCACTCGCTGTAGTACTCGTCGTGGCGACGGAACCAGTTCAGCGGGGCGGCGGGGCTACGTGCCTCGTTTCGTCCTCGCGGTGCCCGGTCGAGCCATTGATACATGCCCCATAGGCCGTCCAGCCCACGAGCATAGGCCGAGTAGGTGTGATAAATGACGCCGTTGTCGAATGCGAATGCGCTCATCCCGGGAGCCTCCTGCGTGTAGGTCGCCCAGTCCGTGCCGGTCGTGGCCGCCCACCCGGCGAGCGGCCCCTGGTTGCCGGCCTGGGCAGCCGACCTCAAATCAAACTCGCGGAAGTTGTACTCGCCGACTCCTGACTGCTGCTGCGCTTTGCTGTAACCGGCCTGGAAGTGGTGGTTGAAGTCGCTGCCGAATGACGACGCCCACCGGAAGCTCCACCCCATCCGCTGCCTGTAGGCCTGCAGTTTCGCCAGCGGAGCCCGGGACACCGCCCAGAGCATCACGTCATGGTTGGCCAGGTGGGCGGCGAACCCGTTGAAACCGTCGGCGATCGCCGAGCAGGCCGGACAGCCCGCCGTGTACTCGGGCCCGAACATGAAGTGATAGACGAGTAGCTGGGAACGCCCCCTGAACAGATCGGCGAGGGACGCCGCGCCGTCGTCGGTGTCGAAGACGTAGTCCTTGTCGACGCGAACCCACGGGAGCTCCTGCCGCTGTCGCGCCAGTTCGTCGCTACGCCGGGTCAGCTCCTTCTCGGCTTCGAGCAGATCCAGCCGAGCCGCAAGCCACTCTTCCCGTGTTCCGATCTGGTGATTGGTCATGTGCTTCTCCTTCTTGTCGTCTTGCATCGAGGGCATGAGTCCGGGTCAGCGCGGCCGTGCTAGCTCTCGTCGTCGTGGCGGGATGGCGTCGAGGGCATTCGCCGGGTTCGGTGCATGCCGAAAGCGGAGGTGAGTCGGTGGTCAGACATGGCGCCCTCGGGCTTGTTCGAGTGGGGTTGTGGTGGCCTTGCGAGCGGACTGGTCGAGGTGCTGCGTCAACGCCTCGAGCGGGCGGTCCCAGTCGCGGGCCAGCGCGGCAAGGTACTGCTGTGCCATCTGCATCGGCGCGGAGCTGAGCCGGTACCGCACCCGGCGCCGCTCTGCGTGTTCGGCCGTCACGAGTCCGACCTCGGCCAGCAGGGCCAGGTGTTTGGCGATCGCCTGCCGCGTGATCGGTAGACCTTCGGCCAGATCGGTGGCAGTCGTCGGGCCCCCCGAGGCCAGCGCGGCCAGGATGGCGCGGCGGGACGGGTCGGCCAGGGCGGTGAAGACCTGCTCGGCGATTGCCTCGCTGTCAGGCGGCATCGAGGTAGCTGACCAGTTCGCCCAGTTCGCTCGCCCAACCCTTGGTGTTGCCGTCGTACGCAGTGCGGTAGGCGTCCGGGGGCAGTTGGGCGAAACCGCTCTCGACGACCGTCAGCCGCGTACCCGCGCCGGTCGGTTCGAGCGTGAACTCGACATAGGTACGGCGCGGATCGTCCTTGGGCAGCCCGTAGATCTGCCAGGTGAACCCGAACACCGTCGGCTCCTCCACCCGTTCGACCCGCATGTCGGCGCTGTGGCCGCCGGTCCACGTCATCCGGGCTGACCCGCCCGGGCGCAGGTCGATCGTCGCCTCGGTGCCGAACCAGGCGGCCAGCCCTTCGGCCGTGGTGAGCGTTGCCCACACCTTGCTCGGTGGGTGTGCGACCTCGATGGTTCGTTCGATGCGATCAAGAAGAGCCATGACGACCTCCACCAAGTAGCAACCGAACGGTTGCCAACATATGGCAACCGACTGGTTGCGTCAACCGTCCTGTTCGACAGGGCGCCTCAGTCGCGGGTCGGGATACTGGTGCCGGCGCAGGGTATCCGGCGGGCAGGCACGGACCTACGAAGGGACGCAAGCAATGAGCGAGCAGAACGAGGACGTCGTCCGCCGATGCTTCGCCAGCTACCTGGCCGGCGACCGGCAGGCCGCCGAAAATCTCATCGCCGAGGACTTCGTGTTCACCAGCCCGCAGGACGACCGCATCGACCGCGCCGCGTACTTCGAGCGGTGCTTCCCGACCGCCGACCGGTTCGCGGCCATGCAATTGCTGTACTGCGTGCCTTTCCGGGACGACGTGTTCGTGCTCTACGAGTACGAGGTGCGCGACACCGGCGAGCGCTACCGCAACACGGAGGTGCTGACCCTCCGCGACGGCCAGGTCGTCGAGACGCAGGTCTTCTTCGGAGGCCGCCACGGCTGAGCCGCTGGCGAGGGCAGACGTGCGGACGGGCCGCCGGTGGGAGGATGCCGGCGGCCCGTCGCGTCAGGCAGATCGACCGTGCCGTCCACGCGCGCGGACGGCGAGCGAACAACCACTCGGTGCCGATCCACTTGATATCGACCTGCCTACCCGGGTGCCGGCTCGAACTCACATTCGGTCTCAGCGCGGCGTTGGGGGAAGTCGGCGGTCCGGCCCGGTCCGGCTACTCTCGATTCGTGAGCGAAGCTTGCGAGCGAACCAATGTCATCCGGCTTTGCCGCCCGAACGAGCGCAGCGAGGCTCGGGCGTGGAACTGACCCACGTCGACGCCGATGGCGCCGCGCGCATGGTGGACGTCTCGGGCAAGGAGATCACCACGCGCACCGCCCGGGCCAGCGGCCGCTTCGTGACAACAGCCGAGGTAATCCTCCTGCTCCGGCGCAAGGGGCTGCCGAAGGGCGACGCGCTCGCCGTTGCGCGGATCGCCGGCATCGCCGCGGCCAAGCGTACGTCCGACCTGGTGCCGCTGTGCCACCCGGTCGCGTTGCACGGCGTGAGCGTGGACCTCGAACTCGGCGAGGACTGTGTGTACATCGAGGCGACGACACGCACCGCGGACCGCACCGGCGTCGAGATGGAGGCCCTGACATCCGTCGTCACTGCCGGTCTCGCGCTCTACGACATGGTCAAGGCCGTAGACCGCGGCGCCAAGCTCACCGACGTGCAGCTGGTTTCCAAGGCGGGCGGACGCTCGGGGGAGTGGTCGCGCTCGTGAAAGCGGCCGTCGTCACCTGCTCTAACCGCTCGGCGTCCGGAGCGCGTCCGGACCACTCGGGCGAACTCCTGGCCGGTCTGCTCGGCGAGGCGGGGCATGAGGTTGTGCAGCGCGCGATCGTCCCCGACGAGGTGGACGCGATCCGCGGGGCCATCCGGAAGGCGATCGACGCCGGGGCACAGATCGTCCTCACTACCGGCGGGACCGGTCTCACGCCGACCGACGTCACGCCCGAGGCGGTGCGCCCCCTGCTCGACCGCGACATCCCGGGCATCGCCGAATCGCTGCGCCTGGTGGCGCGGGAAAAGGTACCCACGTCCACGCTGTCTCGGGGGGTCGCAGGCTCGATCGGCGGCGTGCTCGTCGTGACACTGCCCGGATCGCCCGGCGGAGTACGTGACGGCATCGCCGTGCTCGGCCCGTTGCTCGAACACGCCGTCGAGCAGCTGGCCGGCGGAGATCACCGACCCGGAGGTGGCCTGTGACCGCAACGGTGCAGTTGATGTCGATCAGCGAGCACGCCCTGGACATCGGAGCCCACGAGGCCGCTGCCACGCACCCGCGAGCCGGCGCGACCGTGGTGTTCTGCGGTGTGGTCCGAGAGCACGACCACGGCCGCGACGTCGTCTCGCTCGAGTACCTCGGACACCCGACCGCGGCGGCTGTCCTGGCCGACGTCGCGCAGAAGTACGCCGAGCTGCCCGATGTCCTCGCGATCGCCGTGAGTCATCGGGTGGGCTCGCTCGTGGTCGGGGACGTCGCGCTGGTCGCGGCACTCTCGACGGCGCACCGCGCCGAGGCGTTCGCGCTGTGCGGCCGGCTCGTGGACGAGGTCAAGCACCGCCTGCCGATCTGGAAGCGGCAGGTCTTCGCCGACGGATCCGACGAATGGGTGAACTGCCCTTAAGGAATCGGGCCGCCTCGCTCCGGCGGCTCGGCTGCGTCCGTCGGGAAATGCGTCGGCTCGGCGACCGGACCGACTTTGTCGCTGTGCGAGGTGGCGAGCGCGTCCTCGAGCTTGGCCGAAAGCGAGCCGATGCGGTCGGTGTACTTGCCGCCGGTGATCTTGTCGAGGTTTTCGGCGAGCACCTCGACGCCCTGGGCGGCCCTCTCCCGCGCCTGAGCGGCGAGCGGACCAGCGCTCGCTACCGCCTGGGTGGCGAGTTCGGTAGCCCGCTCGCGAGCCTGCGCGGCCATCGGGCCGGCTGCCGCCGCTGCCTGCGCGGCGAGTTCGCTCGCCTTCTCCTTCAGCGGTCCGGCCGCAGCCGCTGCCTGCGCGGCCAGGTCAGCCGCCTTGTCGCTGAACTTGGGGGATTCGGACATCGGTGGCGTCTCCTCGGGTTGGGCTACGTCCTATCAAAGCATCGTTGGACCTAGAGCACACTGGGGCAGATGGACATCGTCCCCGCCGAGCAGCCGACATCACACCCGGTTGACGACAAGCCAGCACTGCCGGAGATTTCGTCGGACGAGCCGGACGAGCCGGACGAGCCGGACGTGGGGTGGGGAGACGACCCGGAGTCCGGGCGCCGCGACGAGGATTGGTACCGGCGCGAGCGGCCGCCGCATCACGAGTGAGCTGAGCGGGCTCAGTTGGGTGGCGGGTTCGGCTTCGTCAGGGACGGCGCGGGACCGCCCCGCTGGGCCTCGAGCAGATCGCGGATCTGCTCGAGGAGCTGGACGTCCTCCGCCTTGGCTTCGGCCTCCTCGACCTCCGCGCCGGATGCGAGCCGCGCCGCCCTCCGCTCGGCGAGCAGATTCAGCGGCATCACAACGACGAAGTAGATCGCTGCGGCGATGATCAGGAACGAAATCACCGCGTTGATGAAATGGCCGTAGCGGAACGTACTCTTGTGGATCGCGAAGGTGAGATTCGAGAAGTCCGGCTGACCACCGATCGCGGCGATGATCGGGGTGATGATGTCGGACACGAGCGCGGTCACGACGGCACCGAATGCGGCACCGATGACGACGGCGACGGCGAGGTCGACGACATTGCCGCGCATGATGAAGTCTCTGAACCCCTTGAGCACGGGAGGCTCCCCTCGGACGTCGAGCAGTCCGTTACCGCCCGGCCGAGCCCGAGCCTAGGGGGACCTGTCCACGACGACGAGAGCCGGACGGCCAGTGGTCGCGGCTATCCGAATGGCCGCTGCCCGGTTCGCAGCCACGAGCACAGTCGGCGGATCGGTCCCGCTCGAGTCCACCGGCGGCACGGCGAGCACCCGCAGCCGATCGGCCAGTATTCCGGACCGCAGGTTCGACCCGCTCTCGTCCGGACCCGCCAGCAGGCCGATCCGGTCGCCACGGTGCAGGTAGCTCGGTGCGGACGCGACGGCGACCAACATCGCCACCTCGTCGCGATTGAGCTGAGCGCCGAGTGAGGCGATCCTGCGGGGTGTCGCCCGGCCCCCGGCGGGAACCAGGGCGCTCGCCGCGGCGAGTAGCACGCAGCCCAGTGCAGCGATCCGGCGGGGCCAGCGGGACAGGCGGGCGAGCGTGCGGTGATGCGAGGTGAACATGGCGGCACCGTAGGCCGGTCAACGCGGCGGCGGGCTCCCTTTGCGGCGGGCTGTGGACAACCGCCGCGGGTGTGGACGAACTCAGGTCGCGGCCGCGGCCTTGCTCGACGACGAAGGCTTGGACGCGGAATCGGACGTCTTCGGCTCCGACGATTTCGCGTCCGACGACGATACCGGCTTGCCGTCCGACGGCTTGCCGTTCGAGGTGGACTCGGCCTTGCCGTCCGGTTTGCTGTCCGCCTTGGCGTCCGAGTCGGAGACGGTGTTGCGGCTGTCGTTGCGATAGAAACCCGAGCCCTTGAAGACCACCCCGACCGACCCGTACACCTTGCGCACGGCACCGGCGCAGAGCGGGCAGGCGCTCACCGACGGGTCCGTGAACGACTGGACGAGCTCGAACCTGTTCGCGCACGCGGCGTTCGTGCAGGCGTACTGATACGTGGGCATCGGGGCGCGGTCCTTCCGGTTACTGGCACTCGCAGTCTACGACTGCTAACTGCGCGGCTGCCCGCCGGATTCCCCGACCGGGTGCCAGCCGGACGGGGTAACGACCGCAGACACCGGGACGTCCCACTGCTCGCGGGGCAGCTCTTCGACGAGCTCGTCGTCGAAGAGCAGCGCCACGACCTGCGTCCCGGTGGCTACTCGAGCCAGCGCTCGGTCGTAGGAACCCCCGCCACGTCCGAGCCGGGTACCGTCCCGCGCCACTGCGAGCGCCGGGACCAGCACCGCGTCGACCCGGGCGATCGTGTCCACGCCCAGTGGTTGGGTGTCTGCGTACCGCGTCCAGTCCAGGTCGCTGTCGTCCAGCACGAGCGGCACGATGACCTGCACACCGCGCGCCTGCAGTTGCTCGAGCAGCTCGTTGGACCCCGGCTCGGTACGCATCGGGGCGTACCCGGCCACGCTCGTCCAGGTGCAGTGCCCCAGCACGTGGGTCCGGATCGCGGCCCTGAGCTCGGCGAGCTGCTCGGGAGTGCGGTGCCGGCGGCGTGCGCCGAACGCAGCACGCAGACTCGCCTTGTCCGCGGGCTGCATGCCGACATTCTCGCCGGATATCCTCGGCCTATGACAAGCGGTGTTCGCGGGGACCCACGGTGACGGACCGCGACCGGTTGCGCACCGTCGACGAGCACCTGTCCATCGTGCTCGACGGAATCGGCTCGATCGATCCCATCGAGCTGACGCTGCTGGACGCGCAGGGGCTGCTGCTCGCCGAGAACATCGCAACCGACGTCCCGCTGCCGGGTTTCGACAACTCGGCGATGGACGGCTACGCGGTGCGCGCGGTCGACACCCGCGACGCCAGGTTGGACGACCCGGCCAACCTGGCAGTGATCGGCGATATCGCCGCGGGAGCCCGGACGCGCGGCGGCATGGGTCCAGGATTGGCGATGCGGATCATGACGGGCGCGCCGATGCCTGCGGGCGCGGATGCCGTCATCCCGCTCGAGGACACCGACCGCGGCGTTGCGCGAGTGGCCATCCACCGTCCCGTGCGCGGCGGGGAGTGCGTGCGCCGGGCCGGTGAGGACCTGCCCGCCGGTGCGTCTGCCCTGGCTGCCGGAGCCGCGCTGGGTCCGCAGCAGATCGGCCTGCTCGCCGCCATCGGTCGCGACCGAGTGACGGTTCGTCCCCGTCCCCGCGTCATCGTCATCAGCACCGGCAGCGAGCTTGTCGACCTCGGGCACAAGGCGGGGTTCGGCGAGGTGTTCGACGCGAATTCCTACCTCGTCGCCGCCGCCGCGAAGGACGCGGGCGCGGACGCGTGGCGCTTCGGGATAGTCCCCGACGATCACGCGCAGTTGCTGGACGTGCTGGAGAGCCAGTTGCTGCGCGCCGACCTCCTGATCACCACCGGGGGGGTGTCGATGGGCGCGTTCGACGTGGTCAAGCAGGCGCTGTCCGAGGTCGGGACGGTCGAGTTCACCCAGATCGCGATGCAGCCCGGCAAGCCGCAGGGCTTCGGGCATCTCGGCGACAAGGTGCCGATCTTCTGCTTGCCCGGCAACCCGGTAAGCGCGCTGGTGTCCTTCGAGGTGTTCGTTCGTCCCGCGATCCGCAAGCTGCTCGGCAAGGGCAACGTGCAGCGCGCGGCGGTACAGGCGGTGGCGCTCGAGCAGATCGAAAGCCCGTCCGGCGTGAAGCAGTACCGTCGTGGCGTCCTGCACCGCGAGGCGACGGGCGGGTACAGCGTCTCGCTCGTCGGCGGCGCCGGCTCGCACCTGATCGCCGCGCTGGCCTCGTCCAATTGCCTGGTCGTGATCGACGAAGAGGTGACCGAGGTGGTCTCCGGATCGCGCGTTACCGTGATCCCGCTGCTGCTCTCCAACCGGTGAGCAACCATCCTGGCTGGCCCGCAGATCTGTTCGCCGGCCCGGTGTCGCTCGGAGCCCCGCGGCTGCGCGATGCCCGGGCCTGGAGCGAGATCCGGCTGCGCAACAAGGCGTGGCTCGAGCCGTGGGAGCCGACCTCCCCGTACCGGTGGGACGAGCGCAACGCGCCGGGCGCTTGGCCGCAGCTGCATTCCGCGCTGCGCAAGGCCGCGCGTGCCGGAACGATGCTGCCGTTCATGCTGCGCTACGGAGGCCGGCTCGCCGGACAGGTCAATGCGTCCAACCTCGTGCAGGGGGTGCAGCGCTCCTGCACGATCGGGTACTGGATCGACGAGCGGCTGGCCGGGCGTGGCATCGTGCCGGTCGGGCTCGCGCTGAGCATCGACCACTGCTTCGGCCCGGTGGGACTGCATCGCATCGAGATCAACATCCGTCCGGAGAATCGGGCCAGCCTGCGCGTCGTCGGGAAGCTGGGCATGCGGCGCGAAGGGTTCTACGAGCGCTACCTCGACATCGACGGGGCGTGGCGTGATCACGTCGCCTACGCGATCACCGTTGAGGATCTCGAGGGCGAGACGATGCTCTCGCGGTTGCCTTCGCTGCCGGCGGCGCCGGCTTGGCCCCGCTGACCGTCGCGGGGTCGATGCCCGACACGCCGCGGCGCGTACCGGCGCGCGCGTCCTGCGCTGGCTACGGTTTGGACGGGGGATGGGACTGGTGTGTCTGGAGGGACGAAGTGCTGTCACCGATGATGACGGTCTTTGTGCTGGCCGTCCTGTGGCTGATCGTGGTCGTGCCGATGGTGCTGCGCCGCAACGACGAGCGCCGACGCGACCGCTCGGTCGACGGCTTCGGCCGGGCCATGCGTGCCCTCGGCAGGCCCAACCTGTCCGCCCGGTACGGCGACGGCGGGCGCACCGAGGTTTACGTCCCGCGCGAACGCCACGCCGCCGCCCCGGCGACTGCGGCCCGACGCCCCGTGCC
>JALZAI010000416.1 GCA_030948475.1 Actinomycetota bacterium | reverse complement strand
CGCATAGAGCGACGACGATCGCAGTTCCCGCAGCGCGACCGGCTCGACGCGAAGCCACGACAGGACCGACGCCCGCTCGGCGGGGAGGACATCGCCGGTATCCAGCTCGGCTTGGCACAAGCGCAGTACGGCGAGGCGGAACTCTCGGGCCAGGGTCGGATCGCCGAGCACCGTGCGCTCAAGCCAACGCCGCATGGTGCGTGTCGCCTCACGCGGGTCGACGTCGTGATGCGCGGCAACCGTCGCGATCGACAACTCAGTCGGATCAGGCGCCGACAAGCCCAACTGCTCCCATCCGCTGCGCACCTCGCGCCTGGCGAGATCGGACCAGTCGAGCCGGCGCGCGACCGCCACGTAGACCTGATCGACAAGATGCACCCGAACTTCGCCTGCCTCCGCGCCGACGTAGAGGTAGCCCTCGTCCGCCGCTGCCGCCGCCAGTCGCGAATGCCACCGGCGCGCGACCTCCTCGCCTCCGGCGACGACGAACCGAACGGCGGCACCACCACCGCGCACATAGTCACCCAGGTACTGTTTCGCGACGAACTCGGCGTAGGACTCGGCCGTGAGACCGGTGCCGCCCAGCGGCAACCCGCTGCCCTGCAGCTCGGTCACGGTGAGACCTCATCGAACGCGATTCCCCAGTACCGCTGTTGCTGCCCGCTGCGGGCCACCGTCGTCAGCACCCCGGCTTGCTTGGTGCCGGTGCTCGCTGCCAAGCGCAACCGCCGACCGGTCGACCCGACCTCGGTGACCCCGCTCTGGTCGAGCAGGTACAGGTCGCGGGTGAACTCCGTTTTGGTGTACTTACCCGATTGGCCGGGTAGCAGCGTCAACACCGCATACACGTCGACCAGTCGAACCACCGTGTTCGCCGCCTTGCCCTGTCGCGCCAGGACGTAGTCGTAGCCGGCCAGCAGGCTGGCCAGGAACGGCGCAGCCTTGAACCGGGGCCCGGCGTTCTGCGCGCGCTCGAGCAGTGCCACGACGACCGACGGACGCAGCGCGCGGACCCGGCGCCGGTCAATCTCGAGCGCCAGCTCACCCGGGAGCACTCGCACGATCGACGGGTAACACAGCAGACGGTCGTCCTCCTCGAACATCGCGACCCCGGCGTCGGAGGCAGTCACGAGCAGCTCTTTGGCGTACGCCCCCGAGGCGAGCAGCTCGGTCTCGTCCAGGTCGTACGAGGCCCTTGTGTCGGTGACGGCCCGCTCCAGTTCGCGGCCGAGATCGGCGCCAGCGTCGAGGGCACGACGCAGCTCACGCACGTTCCCGGACGCCGCGGCCGACCGGGCGCGCTTGAGCTCGCGACCCAACAGGTTGGCCGAGCGACCAGCCGCCTCGACCTCCGCGTGGACGCTGGCGAGGGCACTCTCCATCGACGTCTCACTGTTCACTGCCGGCTCCTTGCCCGTCGGTGTGCGCGACCATACCCGGCCTAGCCGACGGTTAGTCCCCCTCGGGGGCGCGCGGCGCCAGCGTGGCACTCTCACCCGGTAAGCCAGGCTCGTTTCGCAGCAATCCGAGTGCTTCGACCAGCCTGGCCAGCGACGCGCGCAGCACCATGAACTCGCTGTGCACGGCCGCGAGCAGATCGCGGACGCGCACGCGTTCGGAATCGGTCAGTTGCCGGGGCGTCGCTGCCGCACCGGATCGAGCCTGGGCTCGAATCCGCTCGGCCTGTTCGCGCGCCTGGTCCCGGACCCGCTCCGCATCGGCAGCGGCCAGCTCCCGCACCCGGTCCGCGTCGGCCAGAGCCGCGGACCAAAGTCGATGCACCTCGTCCTCGGCAAGCGCGCCCAGCTGCTCCACTTCGGATCGCTGCCCGGGCACACCCTCGTCCGGCATCGGGTCGTGCTTCGGCGCCGGGTCGGGACGCTCGACATCAAGGAGCGCGATTGCGCGTGGCTCCAGCCGACTCAGCAGCGACTCGACATGCGAAATCGCCCGCCGCAGCAACTCCGCCGGAGGCTCAACGCCATCTGAGGGATCCGATTCTCGCGGGATGTCAGCAGCGTCACTCACGGCCGAACCTCGCTGCGCTCGTTCGGCCGCCGAAGGCCCATCACATTGGTTCGCTCACTACGTTCACTCACGGTGGTCCCCCCAACTGTTGCCGCATCGGTCGTGACAAGTCGATCCCGGATCCGGCAAAAAGGGGATAAGTCCCGAGAGTGCTCGGCCATTCGCCCACCAAATCACTGCAAATACACAATATCCGGGCTTATGCGCGCACTTACGTTCAGAGTTAACGATTACCACCGGAATGGCGCCGGAAGTAACTCTGCGAGTGCCTGGTGTTGCTCGACTTCGATTATCGCTCGCGCTGACTCAGCCGCCAATTGCGATTGTCTAGCAGATAGACCGTGCGGGCAATTCGGCGACACAGCACAACCCGCGCCGGCCCTGCTCGAGCGCGTCGCGGGCGCGACCCTAAGCTCACCGTGTGGCTGGGCGTGCGCGCAAGATCCGGGTTGCGGGAGATCCGATACTGCACGCCGTGTGCCGCCAGGTCACCGAATTCGACGCAGCACTCGCTGAGCTGATCGATGACATGTTTGCGTCGGTGGCGGTGGCCGCCGGTGTCGGCCTGGCCGCGCCCCAGGTAGGGATCGATCTCGCCGTGTTCGTCTACGACTGCCTGGACGAATTCGGACAGCGGCGGCGCGGGCACGTCGTGAACCCGATCATCCAGACCTCCGGCGAGCAGCTTATGCACGACGAGGGCTGCCTGTCGGTCCCCGGTCCGTATCACGAGCTGGCCCGGTCATCGGTCGCGACGGTGCGCGGCGTCGACAAATCCGGCGACACTATCGAGGTGACCGGTACCGGGTTCTTCGCGCGCTGCCTGCAACATGAGACCGATCATCTGCGCGGCGTGCTCTTCATCGACCACCTGCCGCGCAACCGCCGTCGCCGCGTCCTGCGCGACATGGAGCCGTTCGACTGGAACGCGCCCGTCCCCTGACCCAATTGCGTCAAGAGTTGCGCAATCGCTGATCAGGCGAGCAGCTCCGCGATCTGGACCGCATTGAGGGCCGCGCCCTTGCGCAGATTGTCGTTGCTCACGAAGAGCGCCAGGCCGCGGTTACCAGGCACACCCGGGTCCTGGCGCACCCGTCCGACGTAGGACGGGTCCTGACCGGCTGCTTCGAGCGGGGTCGGCACGTCGCTGAGCGCCACTCCGGGCGCCGCAGCGAGCAGTTCCAGCGCGGCGGCCCGAGTCAACGGACGGGCGAACTCGGCGTTGATCGACAGCGAGTGCCCGGTGAACACCGGAACGCGCACGCAGGTCCCGGATACGCGAAGGTCCGGGATAGCGAGGATCTTGCGCGACTCGTTGCGCAGCTTCTTCTCCTCGTCAGTCTCGAACTCGCCGTCGTCGACGATCGAACCGGCCAGCGGCAGCACGTTGAACGCAATGGGACGCGCGAACTTCACCGGCTCGGGAAACGCGACCGCCGTGCCGTCGTGCGTCAACTCCGGTGCACGGTCGACGGCTTGGCGTACCTGCTTGTCCAGCTCGTCGACCCCGGCCAGTCCGGCGCCGGACACCGCCTGGTACGTCGACACGATCAGGCGCCGTAGCCCGGCCGCGCGGTGCAACGGCGCAAGCACCGGCATCGCGGCCATCGTCGTGCAGTTCGGGTTCGCGATGATGCGCCGGCGTGCGTTGGCGATCTCCGCGCCGTTGACCTCGGCGACGATGAGCGGCACGTCCGGGTCCATCCGCCAGGCGGACGAGTTGTCGATCACCGTCGCGCCGGCGGCGGCGAACCGGGGTGCCTGCTCGCGCGCGGTCGCGGCGCCCGCAGAGAACAGCACGACGTCCAAGCCGGCCGGATTCGCGACCTCGGCGTCCTCGACGCGGACATCGACACCCTCCCACTCCAGCGTCGATCCGGCGGAGCGGGACGAGGCGAACATGCGGATGTCGGATATCGGGAACTTGCGCTCGGCGAGAATCCGCCGCATGACCGTCCCGACCTGACCCGTCGCGCCGACGATTCCGACCCGCCGGCCGGTCACCGTCCTGTCCCCCCGTAGACGACGGCCGACTCCTCGTCCGAGCCCAATTCGAAGGCATCGTGCACTGCGCGCACCGCCGAGTCCAGGTCGCTGTCGCGGCAGACGACCGAAATCCGGATCTCCGAGGTCGAGATCATCTCGACATTCACGCCCGCGTCGGCCAGCGCCGAGAAGAAGGTCGCCGACACACCCGGATGCGAGCGCATTCCGGCGCCGACGAGCGAGAGTTTGCCGATGTGGTCGTCGTAGAGCAGATCCTCAAAGCCGACGGCCGCCGATACCTTCTGCAGCGCCGCCAGGGCCGCGGCACCGTCGGTCGCGGGAAGCGTGAACGACACGTCGGTGCGCCCCGTCCCGCCGGTCGAGATGTTCTGGACGATCATGTCGATGTTGATCTCGGCGGCGGCCAGTTCGCGGAAGATCGCAGCAGCCTCGCCCGGCTTGTCCGGAACACCGACGACGGTCACCTTCACCTCGCTGCGGTCGTGCGCAACTCCGCTGATGATCGCCTGCTCCACGGCACCCTCCTCGATCGATCCGCTGACGATGGTTCCGGGCTTGCCCGAGAAGGACGAGCGCACGTGGATCGGCACGCCGTAGCGCCTGCCGTACTCGACGCTGCGCAGGTGCAGTACTCTCGCACCGCTCGCGGCGAGCTCGAGCATCTCCTCGTAAGTGACTGCGGCCAGGCGCCGCGCGTTCGGGACGATGCGCGGGTCGGCGGTGTAGACCCCGTCGACATCGGTGTAGATCTCGCAGATGTTCGCGTGCAGCGCCGCGGCCAGCGCGACGGCCGTGGTGTCCGAGCCACCACGCCCGAGGGTGGTGATGTTCATCGTTTCCTTCGAGAAGCCCTGAAACCCAGCGACGATCGCGATGTTGCCGTCGGCGACGGAGGTCTCGACGCGCCCCGGTGTGATGCTCACGATCCGCGCCTTGCCGTGGACGGACGTGGTGAGCACACCGGCCTGCGACCCGGTGAACGACTCGGCCTTGTAGCCCAGCGAGTTGATTGCCATGGCAAGCAGGGCCATCGAGATGCGCTCGCCGGCCGTCAGCAGCATGTCGAACTCGCGCCCCTGCGGGATGGGCACGATCTGGCGCGCGAGGTCGATCAGCTCGTCGGTCGTGTCGCCCATTGCGGAGACGACCACAACGACGTCGTCGCCGCCGCGTTTGGTCGCGACGATGCGCTCGGCCACCCGCTTGATCCGCTCAGCATCGGCGACCGACGAGCCGCCGTACTTCTGCACGACGAGAACCACGGGCTTCCCTTCGAGTTAGCTTGGCGGAAAGCCCAGGATACCGACCCCTCACTCGCGTTGATCGTCGCGACGAGGTTCAGGCGTGGGCGGCGAAGGCGCCGTCGACGATGTCGAGGCCCTCGCCGAGCAGGTCGTCGCCGATGACCAGCGGCGGCAGGAAGCGCAGCACGTTGCCGAAGGTGCCCGCAGTGAGCGTGATCAGACCCTGCTGATGGCAGGCAGCCGCGACCGCCCCGGTCAGCTTCGGGTTCGGGATCTTGGCCGGCCCGGGCTCGACCAGCTCGACGGCGAGCATCGCGCCGCGCCCACGCACGTCGCCGACCGACTCGTACTTGTCCGCAAGCGCCTGCAGGCGCGGCAGCATCACCGTCTCGATCCGCTTCGCCGCCCCGGCCAGGTTCTCGGCCTGCATGGTTTCGATTGCGGCCAGGCCGGCGGCGCAGGCGACCGGGTTGCCGCCATACGTGCCGCCTAGCCCACCGACGTGGACGGCGTCCATCAGCTCCGCGCGTCCGGTCACCCCCGCAAGCGGCAAGCCCCCTGCAATCCCCTTGGCAGTGGTGATCAGGTCCGGCACCACGTCCTCGAAGGAGCAGGCGAACCAGTCCCCGGTGCGGCAGAATCCGGTCTGGATCTCGTCGGCGATGAATACGATCCCGTGCTCGGCGCACCACTGCGCCACCCGGGCTAGGAACCCCGGCGCCGGAACGACAAAGCCGCCCTCGCCCTGGATCGGCTCCACCAGCACCGCCGCGCAGTTCTCCTCGCCGATCTGCGTGTGCACCAGCGATACGAACTGCGCGAACGCCTCGTCCGCGCACCGCTGCGCCCCGGTCGGCCAACGGTACGGGTAGGCCATCGGAACCCGGTACACCTCGCCGGCGAACGGGCCGAAGCGGTGCTTGTACGGCATGTTCTTCGCGGTGAGCGCCATGGTCAGGTTCGTGCGACCGTGGTAGGCGTGCTCGAACGCGACCACCGCCTGCCGGCCGGTGCGGTGGCGCGCGATCTTCACGGCGTTCTCGACCGCCTCGGCGCCGGAGTTGAACAGCGCGGAACGCTTGTCGTGCGATCCCGGCGTCAGCTCGTTGAGCCGCTCGGCCACCGCCACGTACCCCTCGTACGGGGTGATCATGAAACAGGTGTGCGTGAACGCCGCCACCTGCTCCTGCACGGCGGCCACCACCCGCGGCGCCGCGTTGCCTACCGAGGTCACCGCGATGCCCGATCCGAAATCGATCAGCTGGTTTCCGTCGACGTCCACCACGATGCCGCCACCAGCGCGCTCCACATAGACGGGCAGCATCGTGCTCACCCCCACCGCCACCGCCGCCGACCTGCGCGCCTGCAACTGCTCCGAGCGCGGACCCGGAATCGCCGTCTTCACCACACGCTGCTGCGAGACACTCATGACCCCACCTTCCTCCATCCGGACGGACGGATCTAGAACCGGCTTCCCGCCGCATCGTCGGTCAGCCGCTGCGCGAGCCACACCGGCACCACCGCGACCAGGATCAGGACTGCGGCCACCACATTGACGACCGGCGCCTGATTCGGACGGAACAGGTTGCCGAAGATCCAGAGCGGCAGGGTCTGCACGTCAGGCGAGGACGTGAACGTGGTGACCACGACCTCGTCGAAGCTCAGCCCGAACGCCAACAGTGCGCCGGCCACGAGAGCGCCACGCACGGCCGGAAGGGTGACCAGGCCGAAGGTCTGCCAGCCGGTCGCACCGAGATCGGCCGAGGCCTCCTCCAGCGACGCGCCCGTTCGCCGCAGCCGCGCCTGGACGTTGTTGAACACCACGACGATGCAGAACGTGGCGTGACCGATGATCACGGTGGTCAGGCCGAAACCGATGCCCAGCGGACCCAGGACGTTGCTGAAGGCCGCATTGAGCGCGATTCCGGTGACGATGCCCGGCAGCGCGATGGGCAGCACGACCAGGAAGCTGATCGTCGACTTGCCGAAGAAGCGGTAGCGCTGCACGGCGAACGCGGCCATGGTCCCGAGCACCAGCGCGATGACCGTCGCGCCGATCCCGGCTCGAACCGACGTCCACAGCGCGGTGATCGCTCCGTCGCTGTGTGCGGCCGCCCGCCACCACTTCAACGTGAGCCCGGTCGGCGGGAAAGCGAATGTGCGTGACCGGTTGAACGCATTGAGCACCACGAGGACGAGCGGGACGTACAGGAACAGCAGTCCGAGGCACATCAGCAGGCGCAGCACGCCACGGGCACGGGAGGTCAGGTACATCAGACGTTCTCCAACGCACCGGTGCGCCGCATCGCCACCAGATACAGCACGATCGCGACGAGCGGGACGACCGACAGCGCAGCGGCCAGCGGCTGGTTGTTCGCCGTGACCAGCTGGCCGTAGATGACATTGGCCAGCATCTGCGTCTTGCCGCCGACGATACCCACAGCGATGTAGTCGCCGAGGGTCAGCGAGAACGTGAAGATCGAGCCCGCCGCGATCGCCGGGAACACCAGTGGCAGCAGTACCGAGCGC
Source organism: Actinomycetota bacterium (assembly GCA_030948475.1). Classification (GTDB taxonomy): domain Bacteria; phylum Actinomycetota; class Actinomycetes; order Mycobacteriales; family Jatrophihabitantaceae; genus JALZAI01. The sequence goes on along the minus strand of JALZAI010000416.1, from coordinate 3,359 downwards.
ACCGTTCGTCCGGCCGCGGCGCCGAGATCGGCACTCGCCTCGAACAGTGAGCCCGGCACCCGCGCGAAACCGGCATACACCGGGATCACCATGTACGGCAGCCACAGATAGGCCAGCGTGATCACCGTCGCGGTCAGCCCGTAGCCCGGGGTGTGGCCACCCGTTGTCCAGCTCAGCGGGCCGTCCGGTGCGAGCAAGGTCCGCCACGCGTACGCCTTGACCAGGTAGCTCGCCCAAAGCGGAGTGAGGACGGCGACGACCAGCAGCCGCCGCGTGCGCCGTCCGGCGACCATGCTCATGTAGAACGCCATCGGGAACGCGACGACGGCGTCGATCACTGTCACCAGCAGTGCGACGCCGATCGTGCGGAGCGCGACCGTCCGATACAGCGGCTCGGTCGCGACGGCGTGCAGGTTGCCGGTCGTGTAGCTGTGCACGACGTTGCCGGTGAAGGAGTCGACGCTCCACAGCGCGGAGACGAGCATCGCGACAATGGCGCCGAGGTAGGCGACGACGAGCCAGAGCAGCGGTGGCGTGAGCAGCACCGCAAGCCGGGTTCGTCGCTTGGTGGCGAGGAAAGACGACACCGCGCCGCGCCGAGCTAGTCGAGGCGCGGACGTAAACCCTAACCCTTGATTTGCTGCCACTTGGTGACCCAGGTGGCGTAGTCGGTGCAGTTGTCACCGCTGCCGTCGACGCACTGCTTCTGCGGAGTCGTCCAGTAATGAATCTTGTCCGCGTAGCCCGCGTCCAGCGCGTGGTAGGTCGCGCAGAACGACTTGTCCGAGGTCTGCTGGCAGGCCAGGGTCTGCGCCGGAGCCTCGCCGAAGTACTCGGCTACCTGCGCATTCACCGACGGTGAGGTTATGTAGTTCATCCACCGGTACATACAGTTGGGGTGCTTGGCCTTTGCTGCGATCATCCAGGTGTCCGACCAGCCGGTCGCTCCCTCTTTCGGCAGCACGGTCTTGACCTTGGTCTTGCCGTCGCTGCCGATCGTGTTGGCGATCACCTGCCAGGTCGTGCCCACCACGGACGTCCCGGACTCGAAGGCCTGGACTTCCTTGGTGTAGTCAGCCCAGTACTCGCTGACGTTCTTCTTCTGGTTGTCGAGCAGCTTCACCGCGGCGTCGAGTTGCTTGGACGTCAGCGAGTACGGATCCTTGATCCCGAGGCTCGGTTGTGACTTCATCAGGTACAACGCGGCGTCGGCGATGTAGATCGGTGAGTCGTACGCGGTGACCTTGCCGGTGTGCGCGCTCGATTTGTCGAACACCGCCGACCACGAGTCGAGCTTGCCGTTGACCTTCGCCGGGTTCCACATGAGCAGGTTGGCGCCCCAGCCGTGCGGGATGCCGTACATCTGCCCGTTGACCGAATTCCAGTTCCCGTTCTTGAGGAAGCGGGAGATCGTCTTGTAGTTAGGGACGAGCTCGGTGTTGACCGGCGCCACGGTGCCGCCGTAGATCAGGCGCAGCGTGGCGTCGCCGGACGCGGAGACGCCGTCGTACTGGCCGGTCTTCATCAGCTGCACCATCTCGTCGGAGGTGTTGCCGACCTTGACGTTGACCCGGCAGCCGGTCTGTTTCTGGAACGGGTGCACCCAGTCGACCTTCGGGTCGTTCGCACCGCTCTCGGCGTAGCCGGCCCAGGCGATGATGTTGAGCTGTCCCTCGCCCTTGCCGATCGACTTCGCCATCGCGATCTTCGGCACGCTGCGCCCTGCGGTGCCGGAGTCCTTCGCCGAACTCGCACAGGCAGCGAGGGCCATCCCGGCCAGGCCGACGGCGGCGGCGGCGCTGCCCCAGCGAACGAGCCGGCGTTGACAGTTCATGGTCTCTCCCTTTGGTGACTTGTGAGTTGTCCTTACCTGTCGAGCGGCCGGGCCGCGGCGCGGTCCCAGGCGAGGGTGACCCGATCGTCGCGGTGCAGGTCGGGGGCCGCGAGCGAGACGTTGAGTACCAGCGCGGACAGGGTCAGCCCGTGCTCGGCATCGACCACGACGCGCGTCTCGGATCCGGCGTACACGATCTCACGGATCCGACCGGTCACCGAGACCTCGCCCGGACGTTCTGCCGCGCCGTCGGCGAGGATGCGGACCTTCTCGGGACGGACCGCCACCGCCTGCTCGGTGCCGAGTATCGCGGATGCGGCCGCGCCCGTGACCAGGTTGGACGTCCCGACGAACCCGGCGACGAAGCTCGTCGCCGGCGATTCGTACACCTCGGCCGCGACACCGACCTGCTCGACGCGCCCGTCGCGCATGACGGCGAGCCGGTCGCACAGGGTGAGCGCCTCGTCCTGGTCGTGGGTGACGAAAACGAAGGTAATGCCCACCTCGCGCTGGATCGCCTTCAGCTCGATCTGCATCTGTTCGCGCAGCTTGAGATCGAGCGCGCCGAGCGGCTCGTCCAGCAGCAACACCTGCGGCCGGTTGACCAGTGCTCGCGCCAGCGCGATCCGCTGCCGTTGCCCGCCGGAAAGCTGGCCGGGTCGGCGCCTGCCCAGATCGCCGAGCCGGACCATGTCCAGCGCCTGCCGGACGCGGGTCGCCCGCTCGGCGCGGGGCACCCGCTTGACTCGCAGCCCGTAGCCGACGTTCTGCTCGACGTTCATGTGCGGGAAGAGCGCGTAGTCCTGGAAGACCGTGTTCACGTCGCGCCGGAACGGCGGGTCGCGGGTCGCATCGACGCCGCCCAGCTCGATCGTGCCGGTGGTCGGCGTCTCGAATCCCGCGATCATGCGCAGCACGGTGGTCTTGCCCGACCCGGACGGACCGAGAACGGCGAAGAACTCGCCGTCCGCAACGTCGAGGTCGATGTGATCGACGGCGCGCACCTGTCCGAACGACTTGCCCAGGCCGCGTAACCGGATGCGGGGAACGGCCGTTTCAGTGGCGGCAACCGCGGGCTTCGCGATGGAGATCGACTCGCTCATCGAGCGCCGTTGCCCGGTTCGATCACGGCGATGACGTCGCCCTCGGTCACTGTGTCGCCGACCGCGACCGCGACCTCGTTGATCGTGCCGGCCACCTCGGCCAGCACCGGAATCTCCATCTTCATCGAGTCGAGCAGGACGAGTGTGTCGGTCGGGCCGACCTCGTCGCCGACGGCGACCAGAACCTGCGCGACGGTGGCGACCAGTTCGGCAGCGATGACGTGGCTCATCGGGCTCCCCACTTGCGGTGACTGACTCAGATCGTAGGGGCTGGGAACGACTGTGGCAGTGTGCTGGGCATGAGCGAGGCTTGTGGAGCGAACTGGCGGCATCGCGTCTCCGCATGCCCGCCCGGAGCGCAGCGAGGACGGGCATGAGCGACGCTTGCGGAGCGAACTGGCGGCATTGCGTCTCCGCATGCC
>JALZAI010000393.1 GCA_030948475.1 Actinomycetota bacterium | reverse complement strand
GGTCCGGGTGGCGCGGACCTGGAGCTGCGTGTGGCCGTATTGGCGGCCCTGGCCGGGGCGACGATGATGAGCGGCCAGGCCGAACTCGCCCTGCGTACCGCCGAGGAGGCCATCGCGCTCGCCCAGTCCGTGGGTGCCCGCCACGATGAGCTGCACGCGACGATCACGACCGGCTGTTCATGGCCTTCAACGTCAACATAGCGCAACAGTTCGAATTCGTGCAGACGCTCTGGGTCAACGATCCGAACTTCCCGAGCGTGCCGGCCGGGCAGCCGGAACCCGGTCCGGACCCGGTGATCGCGCAGGGCCCGCGTCCCTCGGTGTCGCAGCCAGCGCTCTGGAACGCCACGCATGCGGTGAAGATCGACCCGGTACCGCAGGCGGTGACGATGAAGGGCGGCGGGTACTTCTTCATGCCGTCGAAGGACTTCCTCGCGCACGTCTGAGTGTGCTGCGGCTAGCGTCGCTGCATGAGTTCGAGCGCGCACCCGCACGCGGACCTGGGACCGGCCGAACTGATCGAGGTCGCCGACCGCGTCTACGCCTACGTCCAGCCGGACGGTTCCTGGTGGATCAACAACACCGGCTTCGTCGTCGGTGAGCGGTCGGTCATCAGTGTCGACGCGTGCTCCACCGAGGCGCGTACCCGTGCCTACCGCGAACGAATCGCCTCGGTAACCGCGTCCCCCGTCACGGCGCTGGTGAACACCCACCACCACGGCGACCACACCTTCGGCAACTCACAGTTCGCCGGCGCCACGATCGTCGCGCACGAAAACTGCCGCACCGAGGTACTGCAGTTCGGCATCCCCGGCAACATCGGCATCTGGGAGCCGGTCGAGTGGGGTGCGCTCGAGTTGGCGCCACCGACTCTCACCTTCACCGACGGTGTCACACTGTGGTCCGACGAGCTGTCCGTCGAGGTTCGCTACGTCGGCCGGCCGGCGCACACCTCCAACGACAGCCTGGTCTGGATCCCTGAGCGCGAGGTGCTGTTCTGCGGCGACCTGCTGTTCAACGGGGGGACGCCGTTCCTGCTGATGGGGTCGGTGTCCGGAGCGATCACCGTGCTAACCGAGGTGGTCGCCGCGATCCCGGCAAGCACGATCGTGCCGGGACACGGACCGCCGTGTGGGCCGGAGCTGATCGACACCGTCGTGGGTTACCTGCACTTCGTCCTCGACGCCGCGGCGCGCGGACGAGCCGCGGGGCTGTCGCCGCTGGAGACTGCGCGCGAGTCGGACCTCGGCACTTACGCCGACTGGTTGGACGCCGAGCGCATCGTCGGCAATCTGCACCGCGCGTACTGCGATCTCGATCCGTCCCTGCCGCCTTTGGATGTGCGGGCCGCACTCCTGGACATGGTCGCCTACAACGGCGGCCGTCCGCTGTCGTGCTTCGCGTAGCGTCGATCGCGTGCGAGCAGTCACCTACACGCAGACCGGGGACGCCGACGTCCTGACCCTCGTCGACAAGCCGCTGCGGGATCCCGGCCCCGGTGAGGTGCGCGTGCGCGTCCACCGTTCGGGCGTCAACCCGACCGACTGGAAGTCGCGCCGTGGCAGCGAGCCCGGCGTGCCGGTCGACCCGCCGCAGGTCCCCGACCAGGACGGCGCCGGGGTCGTCGACGCGCTCGGTTCGGGTGTCGAAGCGGCGCTGAAGGGACTGCGCGTCTGGATCTGGGAGGCGGCCTACCAGCGGCCGGAAGGGACCGCCCAGGAGTTCGCCATCGTGCCGGCGCGCCAGGTGGTGACATTGCCGGACGTGGCCTCCTTCGACCTCGGTGCCGCGCTCGGCGTCCCGTTCGTCACCGCGCACCGCTGCCTCACCGTCGCCGAGGACGGCCCCAAGCGCCTCGGTCCCGGCACCCTCGAAGGGCGGGTCGTGCTGATCGCCGGTGGTGCCGGCGCGGTCGGCAACGCCGCGATCCAGCTGGCCCGCTGGTCGGACGCGACCGTGATCACCACCATCAGCGGCGCTGCCAAGGCACGGCTGGCCGCGTCGGCGGGCGCCGACCACGTCGTGAACTACCGCGATCAGGACGTCGCCGCGGAGGTTCGGCGGATCGCGCCTGACGGCGTGCACTCGATCGTCGAGGTGTCGCCCAGCGCGAACGCCGCGCTCGACGCGGCGGTCCTGGCTGCGCACGGATCGGTCGCGGTCTACGCCAACAACGGCGGGGACGAATTCACGGTCCCGATCCGCCCCCTGATGGCGATCAACGCCCGCTGGCAGTTCGTGCTGCTCTACACCGCGCCCGCTGGGGCGAAGGCGCGTGCCATCGAGGACGTTTCTGCCGCCGTGCTGGACGGGGCGGCCCGGGTCGGCGAGACGGCCGGACTGCCGGTGCACCACTTCGCGCTGGACCGGGCGGCCGAGGCACACGCGGCCGTCGAGCACTCGACCGTCGGCAAAGTGCTCATCGACGTCAGCGACTGATCTGGTCGAGCTCTTCTGTTGATCTTGGTGGCCGGGCGGTCGTCGAGCCACGCGGCCATGAAGATCGCCGAGGTACGGCTAGACCTGGACGCACAGGCTCGACAGAATCCGATCTATGCCCTCATCGGACCTCCCTGAGCTGACCGTTGCCGAGAAGGCGTCGCTGTGCCTGGGCTCGGACTTCTGGCACACGGCCGCCATCGAGCACGCCGGCATCGAATCGCTCACGCTCTCGGACGGCCCGCACGGCCTGCGCAAGCAGCCGACCGAAGGTGATCACGTCGGTATCTCAGGGAGCGCGCCCGCGACCTGCTTTCCCACCGCATCCACGCTCGGCTCGTCCTGGGACGTGGAGCTGGTCCGCGAGGTGGGCGCAGCGATCGGGGTCGAGGCGCGGGCCCAGGAGGTCGCGGTCGTCCTCGGCCCAGGTGTCAATATCAAACGCTCGCCGTTGTGCGGCCGCAATTTCGAGTACTACTCCGAGGATCCGCACCTGTCCGGACGGCTCGGCGCGGCACTCGTCGACGGCGTTCAGTCGCAGGGAGTGGGCGCGTCGGTCAAGCACTACGCCGCGAACAACCAGGAGACCGATCGGGTGCGGGTGAGCGCCGACGTCGACGAGCGGACATTGCGTGAGATCTACCTGCCTGCGTTCGAGCAGGTCGTGACGACTGCCCGGCCATGGACGGTGATGTGCTCCTACAACCGGGTCAACGGCGTCCACGCCTCGCAGCACCGCTGGTTGCTCACCGAGGTGTTGCGCGACGAGTGGGGCTTCGACGGCCTGGTCATGTCCGACTGGGGTGCCGTGCACGACCGGGTCGCCGCGCTCGCTGCCGGGCTCGATCTGGAGATGCCGCCCAATCTAGGAGTGAGCGACGCCGCGATCGTCTCCGCGATCGAGTCCGGCGAGCTCGACCGGGGGACACTCGACCGCGCCGTCGGCCGCGTGTTGCACCTGGTCGAACGTTGTCGCGGACGGGCGCCGGCCGAGATCGACATCGACGCGCACCACGCGCTCGCCCGCCGGGCGGCGGCCCAGGGCATCGTGCTGCTGAAGAACGACGGGGAGGTGCTGCCGCTCGCCGATCGGGCCGGGTTGCGGATCTGCGTCGTCGGCGAATTCGCCCGCACACCACGTTTTCAGGGCGCAGGAAGTTCGCAGGTGAACCCGACCCGGGTGGACGTCGCGCTCGACGAACTGCAGGCCGCATTGCCGAGCGCCACCGTCGAGTTCGTCG
>JALZAI010000381.1 GCA_030948475.1 Actinomycetota bacterium | reverse complement strand
CGTACGAAGGTTCTGGGCTGCCGCCGCCGCTGCCGGAGCGACACTGACGCTCGAACCCGGTGTGCGACCGGAATATCATCTCGACTATTACGGCGCCTTCGTACTCGACCCGGACGGCATCAACGTCGAGGCGGTCTGCCATCGTCCGAGCTGAGCACAAGACCCGACCGCAGCGCAGCGTGCCTCGGCTCTGACATCCGAGCGGTGATCTCGCATGCCGCCTGCACGAGCGCGTCGACGTAGGTCAATACTTGCCTGCGGCAGTCAGGTATTGCAGCACGAGCGAATGGATCGATTGGCGAACTTGCTCGGCGCCCAGGCGTTGGCTTTGACCGATCGGCTGCTCGCTGCCGAGGACCGGTCGGGGGATGGGGTGTCGGCGTCGGAGCGCGCTGCCCTGGTGACGCTGTTTGCGCATCCTGATCATCCGGTGTCCTGGCTTGGTGGTGTGCTGGGTCTGACTAGTTCAGGGATCACGCGCTTGGTCGATCGCCTGGTCGTCGCCGGGTGGGTGAGGCGTGATGCGGGCGCGGACGCACGCAGTCGTCGCGTCCAGCTGACCCGCGTGGGACGTGACCGCGCTCGCACGGTGCTGCGCGCGCGCGGCGAGGCGATGTCCGAGGTGCTCGGAGTTCTGTCGGAGAGTGACCGGATCGAACTGGAGCGGCTGCTCGACCTGATGGTGAGCGGCCTCGCGGACGCGCGCCTGCCGGCGCTGAAGGTGTGTCGACTCTGCGATCGGACAGCCTGCGCGTCGGAGGGCCACGAGTGCCCGCTCGAGCACACTGTGACAACGGACAACGTCTATGGCTGAGGTCGACCCGCATATCGTCTCGGAACTGCGGCCCCGCGAGCCGTACTGTGGTACCCGGGGCGGCAAATGATCGCGGTCAGTTTCGGACTGGCTCGATACGGCTACGGGCTGTTGCTGCCGGAGATGCAGGCCGAACTTGCCATCGGCCCCGGCGCCGCGGGGTTGATCTCCTCGGGCACCTACCTGTCGTACCTGGCTGCGAACATCGGCGCGGTCGCGGTGACGAGCCGCTTCTGTGTACGCGCGGTGATCGGTCTCGCCGCCGCGCTGGCCGCAGCCGGGATGACCACTATCGCGACCGCACACGGCGCGCCGATGCTCGCCACCGGCGTGCTGGTAGCCGGCGCCGCAGCCGGGCTGGCGTTTCCGCCGTATGCAGATCTCGTCGCACAACACGTCCCCGAACGACGACGGGACCTTGCATGGTCCACGATCAGCTCAGGTACCGGATGGGGCGTAGCGATAGCCGGCCCGATCGCCATCGCCGCCGGGGACGGTTGGCGCCTGGCCTGGAGCGTGTTTGTCGCGCTTGCGATAGTCGTGGGTGCTGTAGCGGTGTTTCTTGCGCCTACCCGCAATAGCGGTCAGCAGCTGCGGCGACCGCAATTGAGTTGGACCTGGTTCTTCTGCCCGAAATCTCGGCCGCTACTCATCTCGGCTGTGTTGATCGGCACGGGCAGCGCGGTGTGGTGGGCCTTCAGCGTCGACGCCCTGCGTGAGGCCGGAGTCGATGCGACGTCAGCCCGCACCGTATATGCCGTATGCGGCGCGGCCGGCATCCTTGCCTCGGCCAGCGGCACGGTGTTCGCCCGGCACGGCTTGCGCAGCGGCTATCTCACGGCCTGCACGTTACTCGCCGCATCCCTGGCCGTTCTCGGCTTCGCGACGAGCCACCTGGTTGCCGCGCTTTCCGCCGCAGTCCTGTTCGGCATCTTCTACAACAGCGTCATCGCCGCACAAGGAATCTGGAGCTCACGCGTATTCGCCGACCACCCTGCGGCGGGCCTCGCCGCAGTCAACACCGCGCTCACCGTCGGCACCCTCATCGGGCCCAGCATCGCCGGCGCCGTCATCGCCGCCGCAGGATTCACCACAACGCTGGCCGCCGCGGCCGCCGTCACTCTCGCCGCACTCACCTTCTGCCCACCAACCGCACGGCGGCGACATATCCTGTCGACACACCAATGCAACGCCGCTCCCGTCAGAACCTGACGACCCGAATGAGGAAGTCTGTAGATCGACCACGAGCGCCACCGACCCCGCTGTCGAGATGATCTTGGTGCTCCGGGCGACCGAGCGCTACCGACTTTGATACGCCGAGCCATCGGCAGCACGACGCGCGGCGACGTCAACGCTCTACACGATCTTCAGTTGGGGATCCGCTCACGGGCGCAGACGTCCGATCGGGCCGGACGTGTTAGTCCCCTGACCCGTGGCCGGGGCATAATGGTCCGCAAGGAGGGGAGCGCACATGCATGTGGCCGTGGGCGTGGTGCTGGGGATATTCGGCGTAGCCCTTATGGTGTTGCCGGCTCGCCTTATTCGTGATGAACAACAGATCAATAGCTCCATCGTGGGGGGCCCGCGCGC
>JALZAI010000348.1 GCA_030948475.1 Actinomycetota bacterium | reverse complement strand
CACGGCCTACCTCGCTTCGCTCGTTCGGCCGGCCAAGCCCGATAGCACTGGTTCGCTCGCAAGCTCGCTCACGCCGCCCAACTGTGCCACGCCGACATCTATGCCGAATGAGGGTGCGCGCGACGATGTTGTCCGGTTCACTGGTATCACGCGAAGGGACGTGACGTGGGCGGAGGCGCGCTGGTCCTCAACGCGACGTACGAGCCGCTGTGCGTCGTGCCTCTGCGCCGTGCCGTCATCCTCGTCCTGGCTGAGAAGGCCGTGATCGTGGAGGCGGGCGATTCGGTCATGCGATCCGCGTCCACCAGCATTCAGGTGCCCACTGTGGTCAAGCTCGCCCGCTTCGTACGCGTGCCCTACCGCCGCGAGGTGCCGCTGACCCGCCGCGCCGTCCTGGACCGGGACGCGCACGAGTGTGTCTACTGCGACGCTCGCGCGGACACCATCGACCACGTTCGGCCACGCTCGCGCGGCGGCCTGCACGTGTGGACGAACGTCGTCTCCGCGTGTGCCCGCTGCAACCATCGCAAGGGCGACCGGCTGCTCTCCGAGATCGGCTGGCGCCTCGCGACCCCCCCGGTACAGCCACCTGCGACGGTGGCTGTCGTCATGGGATGGGCCAAACGCGAGCCGTCCTGGCAGCAGTACTTGCAACCGGACTGGCGGACAGTGAGCGTCGCCCCCGCGGTCTAAGCCCGCGAGTGGCGCGTTCTAGCTCGCCACTCGACGCGCAAGTCGCCACTTGCGACGGGATGGACGGTCTGGGGCAGGCTGGCCGGTATGACGGGCGCACTCGACGGGATCCGGATCGTCGACTTCAGCAGGGTTCTCGCCGGACCGTACGCGACGATGTTGCTAGCCGACCTCGGCGCCGACGTGGTCAAGATCGAGCGGCCGGACGGCGGGGACGACACCCGCGGCTGGGGTCCGCCCTTCACTGAAGGGCGCGGCGACAAGGGCCAGGCCACTTACTTCGCCGCAGTCAACCGCAACAAGCGCTCGGTAGCCCTAGACCTCGCCGCCGAGGGCGACCGAGCGGCGGGCCGCGAGCTGGTCCGTAGTGCGGACGTGCTCGTCGAGAACCTGCGTCCCGGCGCGATGCAGCGCCTCGGTCTCGGCTACGACGCCGTTGCTGAGGAGAACCCGGGCATCGTGTACTGCTCGATCAGCGGTTTCGGTAGCGGAGCCGGTGCGGGGCTACCCGGCTACGACCTGCTGGTTCAGGCGGTCGGCGGGCTGATGAGCATCACCGGCGAGCCGGACGGCGAGCCGCAGAAAGCCGGCGTCGCGGTTGTCGACATTCTCACCGGGTTGCACGCGAGCGTGGGCATCCTGGCTGCGTTGCGGCACCGGGACGCAACCGGGGAGGGGCAGCACGTCGAGGTCTCGCTGCTGAGCTCGCTGCTGTCCGGGCTGGTGAACCAGGCATCAGGGTACGTCGCGGCCGGCATCGTCCCGCACCGCATGGGCAACCGGCACCCGAGCATCGCACCGTACGAGGTGTATCCGGTCGTGGGCGGATCGATGGTCGTGGCGGTGGGCAACGACCGGCAGTTCGCCGCCCTCTGCACGGCCCTCGGACAGCCCGAGTTGGCCGCAGACGAGCGGTTCGGCACCAACCCGGACCGGGTCGCGAACCGCGTCGCGTTGCACGATTTCCTGGCCGGCGCACTCGCCACCCGCACCGGCCGCGAGTGGTTCGACGAATTGACCGCGGCGGGTGTGCCGTGCGGCCCGGTCCAGGACGTTGCCGAGGCTTTCGCGCTCGCGACGAACCTCGGTCTGGCGCCGGTGGTGGACGCGGGTGGCTCACCGCAGGTCGCCAACCCGATCCGGTTCAGCCGGACGCCCCCGCACTATCGCCTCGCGCCGCCGGCACTCGGCGAGCACACCGACGAGGTCGTCTACGGTCACCATCGTGGCTGAGCTGCACGATCTGACGGCGCTCGAGGCGGCCGAGGCGGTGCGCCGCAAGCAGGTCAGCCCGGTCGAGATGGTCGAGCACGCGCTAGGCCGGATCGGCCGCCTCGACGAGCAGATCGGCGCGTTCGTCACCGTCACGGCGGGCTCCGCTCGCGAGCAGGCCAGCGCCGCTGAGCGCGCCGTCCTGGACGACGCCGAACTGCCGCTGTTGCACGGCGTCCCCATCGCGATCAAGGATCTCAACCTGACCAAGGGCGTCCCCACCAAGTTCGGCTCGGCGACGATGGCCGACTTCGTACCGGACCTCGACGACAACGTGGTCACCCTGCTGCGCCTCGCCGGCACGATCAGCCTCGGCAAGACGGCCACGCCGGAGTTCGGCCTGCCGTGTTACACCGAGACCGACATCGGTCCGCCCGCGCGCACGCCGTGGGACACCACGCGGCTGGCCGGCGGCTCCAGCGGCGGCGCGGCGGCCGCTGTTGCCTCAGGTTTCCTGCCCATTGCGCAGGGCAGTGACGGCGGTGGCTCGATCCGCATCCCGGCCAGCGTCTGCGGGCTGGTCGGACTGAAGACGTCACGGGGACGCGTGTCGAAGGGCCCGATGGACGTGGACGCGTCCCGCCTCGGCGTCCTGGGACCGCTCGCGCGCACGGTGCGCGACGCTGCCGCGTTCCTCGACGCCGTAGCGGCCACGCAGCCCGGAGACCCGGATCCGCTGCCGCCGCTTGCTGACGGGGAGAGCTTTCTCGGCTGGTGCGAGCGCGAGCCCGGCCGGTTGCGAATCGGACGGTACACCGACTCGCCGATCCGCTCCGAGCTGGATCCCCAGGTCCGCTCCGCCTGGGAGCGGGCCAGTCTTCTGCTGTCCGGACTCGGGCACGAGGTGATCGATGTGCCGGCGCCGATCCCGGTCGAGGCGATCCCGGAGTTCGAGACCGTGTGGGCGGTGTCGGCGGCGACGGTGCCGCTCGAGAAGTCCCGCGAGGGCGAAATACGACCGTTGACCCGGTACCTGCGCGAGCGCGGACGGGCCGTCGACGCGCCACGCTTCGCCACGGCATTGGGCATGCTCAACGTCTACGCCCGCCGCGGCATCGCCGCCACTGCCCACCTGGACGCTGTGCTCACACCGACCGTCGCGATGTTGCCGCGCCCGATCGGCTGGTTCCAGGCCGGAGGTGCGGATCCGGTTGAGGACTTCGAGCGCCAGAAGCGCTTCACCCCGTACACCGCGATATACAACACGACCGGCCAGCCGGCGATCTCGCTGCCTCTGTACGAGTCCGCCGAGGGCTTGCCGATCGGCATGATGCTCGTCGGCCGGCCAGGAGGGGACGCGGCGCTGCTGTGCCTCGCCGCACAGCTCGAGTCGGCGCTGCCCTGGCACGACCGGCGCCCTGCGATCTGGAGCGCATAGCTCGGTGCCCGACGCGTCCGCTCAGCCTCGGCACGCTACCGTTTCGCGCATGAAGCGAGGACGGGGACTGGCATGAGCATCGTCGAGACCGTGCTGATCTTCGCCGGCATCCCCGCGGGGATCACCGCCGTGCTCGCAGCGGGGGTGTTCGGCCGCTCGGCGATGCACCAGCCCAACCGCTACCGCCCGGGACGGCCGTGGACCTATCCGCCGGCCTGGTACGTGCCGCACCCCGATGCCGTGCCGGACAGCGACTCGGCCCGTGCCGCGATCGAGGGATCGACGAAGGCAACCGCTGCAGTGGGAGGTGCCAGCGGTGAGTGGTGAGGTGCAGACCACGACCGGTTCGCAGTTGCGGTACGGCCCGGTCGGCTCGCAGCGTGATGGCGGTCCGTTCACCCCGCGCCAGCTGGCTCGCCTGGACGAGGCCCTCACGCTGTCCAGCAAGGAGTCCGGGCTGACCTTCTCGGTCTACGTGGGTGAACTGAAGGCACCGGCGCGCGGGCATGCGGAGTCGCTGTTCGAGCGGCTCACCGAGACCTCGGTGCTTGTGGCGGTGTCACCCGGCCAGCGGGTTCTGCATATCGTCACCGGCCCGGAGTCAGCGAAGCGCCTGCCCAACCGGGCCTGTGCGCTGGCGGCGTTGGCGATGCGCGCGTCATTCTCGAGCGGCGAGCTGTCCGGCGGCATCGTGATCGGCCTGCGCATGCTCGCCGACGCCGCCGGTAGCGCCTGAGCGACGCTATCCCAGCCTGCCGGCCGCATCCGCCTCTCGCGCGCGCATCGCCCGTCTGACGTCGGCTCGGCCCTCGTCGACCAGTCGACGCAACGCTGCTGGGACGTCCTCGCGGGCCAGGAACTCGTCGGCTGCCCGCACTGTCTCCGGGGTGCAGGTCGACGTCCAGGTGGGAAACAGCCCGACGACGACATTCTGGGCCAGCTCGCTGGTCCGACGGTCCCAGACGTCGCGGACCTCCTCGAAATAGCGATGCATGTAGGGCGAGATCTGCTCGCCTTGATTCCAATGCGAGAAGCCGCGGATCACGGCCGCCTGCATGGCGTTCGGCAGCGTGTCGTCCGAAACGGCGAGGCGCCACGCCTCGGCCTTGGCCTCCGCGGTGGGACGCAGTGCGCGTGCCGTTGCCGCGGCCCGCTGGCCCGCCGCGGACGGGTCGCGCTCGAGCTCGGCGTCAACGCGTTCCGCGTCGATCGTCGCGTGCGCCGCCAGGGACTGCACGATCGCCCAGCGCAGCTCGTCGTCGACCGCGAGGCCGTCGATGAGCTGCGTGCCGTCGAGCACCCCGCGAGCCAGCGCGATGTGTTCCGCGCTGCTCATCGACGCGAACAGCGCATGTGCCCAGGCCAGCTGCAGGTCCGAACCGGGCTGGGCCGCCCGTAGCTCGTCGAGGGACTTGGCGGCAAGTGCCGCGTAGCCCTGCGGCGCCCACGGCGGGTCAGCGTAGATCTCCAGAGCGCGTAGCACCTGCCTGGTCAGCGACTGCATGACGCCGATATCGCTCTCCTGGTCGATACCGGCCAGGACGAGGCCGAGGTAGTCGCGCGTGGCCAGCTCGCCGTCGCGGGTCATGTCCCACGCCGCACTCCAGAGCAGTGCGCGCGGCAGCGAGTCCGACAACCTCGCGAATCCGCCCGACCGCAGCATCGCCACGCTGCGATCGTCCAGGCGCAGCTTGCAGTAGGTGAGATCGTCGTCGTTGACGAGCAGCAGCTCCGGTCGCTTGGTTCCGACCAGCTCCGGCACGGGGGTGCGGGCCGCGGAGAGGTCGAGCTCGATGCGCTGCGTGCGTTCCAGCGCGCCGTTGCGGTCTTGGTATCCGGCGACCGCCAGTCGGTGCGGGCGCATCGTGTTGGTGCGGGCGACCTCGTCCGGCGCCGACTGGACGATCTCGAAGCTGGCGTAATTGCCGTCGGCGTCGAGGGTGTACTCAGGGCGGATGGTGTTGATGCCGGTCGTCTCCAGCCACAGCTTCGACCACTCGCCGAGGTCGCGTCCCGAGGAGTTCTCCAGCGCCGCGAGCAGATCGGCGAGCGTTGTGTTGCGGTAGGCGTGCTCGCGGAAGTATTCGCGCAGCCCGGCAAGAAAGGCGTCGATCCCGACGTACGCGCCAAGCTGCTTGAGCACGCTCGCACCCTTGGCGTAGGTGATGCCGTCGAAGTTGACCTCGGCGGTCTGCACGTCCGGTGCGTCGGTCGCGATGGGATGCGTCGAGGGCAGCTGATCCTGTCGGTAGGCCCAGGTCTTCTCGACGTTGGCGAACGTCGTCCATGCGTTGGTCCATCGCGTCGCGCTGGTCAGGCATAGCACCGATGCATACGTGGCGAAGGACTCGTTGAGCCACAGATCGTCCCACCAGCGCATCGTCACCAGGTCGCCGAACCACATGTGCGCCATCTCGTGCAGGATCGTCTCGGCGCGCCGCTCGTACCGCGCGTCGGTGACCTTGCTGCGGAAGATGAAGCTTTCGTCGAAGGTCACGCAGCCGGCGTTCTCCATGGCACCTGCGTTGAATTCGGGGACGAAGAGCTGGTCGTACTTGTCGAAGGCGTACCGGACGCCGAAGTTCGCGTGATACCAGTCGAAACCGTGTGCGGTCACCTCGAACAGCGCGTCCGGATCGAGGTATCGGGCCAGCGTTTTGCGGCACCAGAGGCCGAGGTCGATCCCGTCGTGGCTGGCGCGCACGACGTGGTACGGGCCGGCAACGAAGGCGGTGATGTACGGGCTGATGCGCGCGGTGGTGGCGAAGCGGACCAGCTTTCCGGCTCGCAGTTGCTCCACCTGCTGCTCCCGTCCGTTGGACGCGGCCACCCAATCGTCCGCGACGATCGCGCTGATCGTGAAGCTTGCCTTCAGGTCGGGCTGGTCGAAGCAGGCGTACATGCGTTTGGCGTCGGCGGTCTCGAACTGCGAGTACAGGTAGGTTTCGCCGTCGAGCGGATCGACGAAGCGGTGCAGACCCTCGCCGGTGTTGGTGTAGAGCAGATCGGCGTCGACGACGAGCACGTTGTCGGCCTGCAGGTCAGCGAGCACGATGCCGTCCTGGGACCGGTAGCCGGCGACGTCCACGTCCGCGCCGTTCAGCGTGACGCTGCGCAATCGGTCGGCCAGCACGTCCACGAACGTCGACTCGCCGGGTCGCGTCGCGGCGAAGCGGATGGTAGCGGTCGAGCGGAACGTCCGGTCGGAGGGTTTGCCGCCGCCATCCGTGAGGTCCAGGTCGATCTCGTAGGAGTCGACCCGGAGCAGGTCGGCACGGATCTGGGCGTCTTCGCGGGTCAGATTGGGGACGGCGGTGACGGTGGACACCGATCTCCTTTTGCAGCTCGTGTTCATCGGCCGGCGGTACGTGCGCGAAGTGTTTCACGCCGGCTCAAGCGCCGTGCAGGTTACCTTGAGGATATGCAAACTGGAGACGAAGTACCCGATTTCGAACTTTTCGACCAGACCGGGGCCCCGCGCCGGTTGTCGGCACTGCTGAACGGCGGGCCGGTCGCACTGTTCTTCTACCCCGCCGCGATGACCG
The DNA here is from genome assembly GCA_030948475.1 of Actinomycetota bacterium. GTDB lineage: Bacteria > Actinomycetota > Actinomycetes > Mycobacteriales > Jatrophihabitantaceae > JALZAI01. Next base: position 8,677 of record JALZAI010000348.1, on the reverse strand, counting down.
GGGGATGTACCAAGGAGGCCTGCCATTTCCGCGACGTCGGCGCGGAGTTCGCGGCCGCGGGAGTCCAGCGCGTGGGCATCAGCATGGACAGCGTCGAGAAGCAGAAGCAGTTCTCCGACCAGCACTCCTTCGACTACCCGCTGCTCTCGGACGAGGCGGGCACGGTCGCCGAGATGTTCGGAGTCAAGCGCGGCAAGCTCGGCGCCAAGCTCGGTGCCCCGGTCAAGCGCACGACGTTTGCCATCGGGGCGGACCGCACCGTAGTTGCCGCGATCCACAGCGAGCGGGACATGCAGACGCACGCCGACCAGGCGCTGTCCGCACTGACCGCCGCGTGAGGCGCGATCCGACACTCGACCCGGAAGAACCCGAGCGGCGTAAACTTGTTGACGTGACTACATCTGCCGAGCGTCCCGTCGTCGACTTCTACTTCGACCCGCTGTGCCCGTTCGCCTGGGCCACGTCCCGCTGGATCCTCGAGGTCGAGAAGCAGCGTCCGATGCAACTGTCCTTCCGGGTGATGTCGCTGTCGGTGCTCAACCAGGAGCGTGAGGGCCTCTCCGACAACTACCGCGACATGATGGACAGCGGCTGGGGCCCGGTCCGCGTCTGCATCGCCGCCGAGCAACAGCACGGCCACGAGGTGCTGCGCGATCTCTACACGGCGCTGGGCACCCGCAACCACAACCAGGGCCGCGAGCTCGACCGCGCGGTGATCGTCGAGGCGCTGGCCGAGGTAGGGCTGCCGGAGAAGCTGGCCGACGCCGCCGACACCGACGAGTACGACGACGCGCTGCGCAAGTCACATCACCAGGGGATGGACCCAGTCGGTGACGAGGTCGGCACCCCTACCATCCACCTCGACGGCGTGGCCTTCTTCGGACCGGTCATCACCCGCATCCCGCGCGGTGAGCAGGCGCTGCGCATATGGGACGGCACCAGGATGCTGGCCGGCTACCCTTACTTCTTCGAGCTCAAGCGCACCCGCACCGAGTCGCCCCAGTTCGACTGATCCCTGCGTCGAGTCGGCGCGGTCAGCCGTCCGTCCATCGCGGCTTGCGGCCCGCTGCGATGAAGGTGGGGGCAAACGCGTCGGCCCACATCCTAATCGAGAGCGCCGCTCTCGATTAGGATGTAGAGCTATGGGGGTGCGAGCGGAAGCCCGAGCCGAGACGACCGAGGCGATAAAACGAATTGCGAGAGCGCAGCTGGCCCAGGGCGGTCCGAATCTGTCGCTCCGAGCGGTGGCGAGGGATCTCGGCGTGGTTTCCTCGGCGGTGTACCGCTATTTCGGCAGCCGCGACGAGCTCCTCACCGCGCTGATCATCGAGGGATACAACACGCTGGGCGAGTCCGCTGAGCACGCCGAGGCGGCCGTCCCGCGCAGCAACCTGCACGGCCGCTGGTACGCGTTGGCCGGCGCTATCCGGGAGTGGGCGCGGGCCCACCCGCACGAGTACGCGCTCTTGTACGGCAGCCCGGTTCCCGGATACGCTGCGCCGCGCGACACCGTTGCGCCGGCCAACCGTCCGGTGCTCGTGCTCGTGTCGATCCTTCGCGATGGCGTCGAGCGCGGCATCCTCGTTGCGCACGATCGGCTGGCCAGGCCGGTCCGGACCGATCTAGCCAACGTCATCGCTACACCGGGGTTCTCCGGTGTGACCACGGCCGTACTCGCGCGGGGGATGACTGCTTGGGCACAGCTGTTCGGAACACTCAGCTTCGAGCTGTTCGGACGGCTCACCGGAGCCGTTACCGACTACGACGCCTATTTCGAACACCAGCTCAAGGCCATGAGTAGCTACCTGGGCTTGACCCGGTGAGGCTGTTCCACATCGTCGAATTCTCGATCTGGGTGGAAGCGGTACAGCGTGGCGAGTACCGGCCGGCGTCCGTCGACACCGGCGGTTTCGTGCACTTCGCCTTCGCCGACCAGGTTGCCGGCGTCGCCGAATCGCTCTACCGCGACGTCGCGGACCTGTGCGTTGTCGAGATCGACCCATCCGTGATCACGCACGAGATCCGCGTCGAGGACAGCTACGGCTCGGGCACGAAGTTCCCGCACGTGTACGGGCCGATCCCGACGAGTGCCGCCGTCGCGACCCACGCCCTGGGCCGCGACGCTGCGGGCGGGTACACGTTCAGTCCCGGCGATTCCACCGGTCCCGCATCGACGGATCGCTGAGCCACCAGGGCGTGTCGCGATCGTCCGCTGACGCCTCGGATCGCTCAACGCCGACCTGTGCGATTCGCTCGGCCTCGAGTACGGCGTCCACTTCGGCGGCATCGCGTGCGTCTGCGCGCAACCACTGGCGAAACACCAGGACGAGGAACGGCAGGTCGATCAGTTCGGCGACGCACCACAGGATGGATCCCGCGATCTGCTGATCGTGCAGCGCCCCCGGAGCCCACGGCGCCGCCGCCCGGTAGTCGAAGTACGACGTCGACAGGGACCGGTGCAGCCGCAGCGCGATGCCGGGCACTGCGTCCAACACCAACTCGAAGGATCCGATCGCGAGGGCCAGACCGACGCGCAGCGAGCTCGGCGTCTCGTCGACGCCGACCAGTGGAAGCACGACCATCGCCCCTGCGGCGAGGACGAGCAACTGCAGCAGCCAGCCCACCGGCGCCACATCGATCGCCCATCCGGGCAGCGGTCCGAAGAACAGCACCGCAGACAGGACGGGCACGAGGGCGGGACCGACCAGCGGGTTGGCGAGCACCTTCGCCGGCCGCGAGCGCAGGATGCGCCCCGCCCATCCCGACTCGCCGGAGCGCAGCCGCGCGAGCCGCAGCGGCCCGCCGGCGAGGACGACGAGCGGCACGAGCAGCAGCAGCGTCAATTGTTGGGACGTCCACACCCAAAACAGCGCGCTCGCGTACACCTGCGGGAAGCCGCAGGTCGTCCAGATACCCGCACCAATGCCGGCAGCGAACAGCACCGAGCGCCGTGCAGGCCAGGCGCGCCCGGCGCGTCGGACCGCGACGACCGAACGCCAGTACCAGCCGGCCAGCAGCAGCGCGGCCGCGATCGCCAGCGGCTGCGCCGACCACAGGGTCAACAGGCCGCCAACCGATGGCGCGGGCATCACCCGTCCATGGTCGCGCCCGCTGTCCGTTCGCGCGAATGGCGACTTGTCGTGCGAGTGGCGACTTCTAGCTCGCCGCTCGACGCGGAAGTCGCCACTCGCGGCGCGGTGCGGGCGGACGGGCTGCGATGATGACCGGCATGCGGGTGTTTCTGGGCAGCGACCACGCGGGCTTCGAGCTCAAGGCACGTCTCGTCGAGCACCTGGCCACGCTCGGTCATGACCCCGTCGACTGTGGGGCGCTGGTCTTCGACGACCAGGACGACTATCCGCCGCCGTGCATCGCAGCGGCAGCGCGGACCGTCGCGACTGCGGGGAGCCTCGGCATCGTGATCGGCGGCTCGGGCAATGGCGAGCAGATCGCGGCAAACAAGGTCACCGGCGTCCGCGCGGCGCTGGTCTGGAGCGACGAGACGGCCCGGCTGGCCCGCGAGCACAACGACGCGAATGTGATCAGCATCGGCGCGCGCGACCACCCCGTGGCGGACGCCGTGCGCTTCGTCGAGATCTTCCTCAGTACCCCATTCTCCGAAGGGGTGCGACACCTGCGCCGCATCGGCATGCTCACCGAGTACGAGCTGACCGGTGCGATCGTCGGGCACGTGACGAGCTGACGCCGCCGGTTACTGCTTGCCAGGGCTGGTTGGCGGCGTCCAGTGCCGCCGCACCACCGCGAGCTCTCGCTCGGCCTCAGCGAGGTCATCGTCGCTGGGACGGTTGACATCGCGTCCGCGCATCGCCCCGACCACCCCCACCCGGGATCGTCCCGCGCCGACGATGTCGCGCAACCCGGGTTCGCCGACGTCCCGCCTGTTCGCGCCCGGTACTCGCACCGGTGGCGTCGGCTGCGGCACGATTACGGGCGGTTCCGGACGTGCGGGTGGCGCGCCCTGCGCCGACGTCGCCCTCCGCCGGCGCCGATGCGCGCTGCTCGTCGGTTCGCCCATGGCCCCATCCTGCCGGGCGGCTCAGCTGAGCGCGAGGATCTCGATCAGGGTGCGGGCCGCCTGCCCGCCGTCCTCGAGCGCGATCTCCAGCGCCGTCGGGACATCGAGATCGTGCAACAACGCCGCCGGGACGGCGGCGAGCCCGCTCGAGGAGGTGTCCGGCTTCGCCGCCGCGGCATAGAGGTTCTCGATGCTCGCCGAGCAGCTGTCGAGCTGGTCGACTGAGTAGCTCCACGGTTCGGCGTGCCCGCGATTGAGGCAGAGCAGCCGAATCGCGGCCGGCGCGTAGTCGCGCAGCAGATCGGTGACGAGCACCAGGTTGCCCGTGGACTTGGCCATCTTCGCTTCGCCGATTCGCACCGTCCCCGCACGGAGCCAGGCGCGCGCGAACGGGACGACGCCCGTGGCCTGCTGGGCGATGAGCGTCTCGCAGGCATGGTGCGGGTACGCGAGATCCGCCCCGCCGCAGTGCAGGTCGACGCTCGGCCCGAACAGGGCGAGCACCATCGCCGCGCACTCGGCGTGCCAGCCCGGACGACCGTCGCCCCACGGGCTCGGCCAGCTGATCTCGCCCTCGGCGGTCTCCTGCCAGATCGCCACGTCGAGCGGATGGTCCTTGTCCGGCGCGTCGGGATGGTCGTGGTACTCCGTGGACAGGCGCAACGCGGTTTCGTGGTCGATGCCGGCGGCCGCGGCGGCGGCCGACGTGCGGGCGTACACCGTCCCGCCCCGCAGGTACGCCGCGCCGCGGGCCAGCAGCGCCGTGCCCAGCTGCACGACGTGACCGAGCGCCTGCGCTGCCGTGGGAGAGTGGTCGGGGATGCGCACCCGAAGCGCGTCCATGCTCGACTCGAAGGACGCCCGCTGCAGGGTCGCGAGCATGGTCACCGCCTCGCCCCGGCGTCGCGCCTCAGCGAAGAGCACCTCGTCCACGTCGGTGATGTTGCGCGCGACGGTGACGGTATGCCCGTGCCAGCTCAGCACCCGGTCCGCGGCATCGGCCCAGATGTAGGTGGCGGCGTGGCCGAGGTGGGTGACGTCGTAAGGGGTGATCCCGCAGACGTACATTCGCACTCGCCCGACCATCGGGAGCTGCGTCCCGCCCAGGTGCAGGGCCATCGGCGGACCGGTGAGGCGGGATGGGTTCACAACCGGCCATCCTAATGAGCGTCCGGACTCACCCGACGCGTCCACCCGCTATCCTGAGCGTTGCCGACAGCGGCACGCGGGCGTAGCTCAATGGCAGAGTCTCAGTCTTCCAAACTGACTACGCGGGTTCGATTCCCGTCGCCCGCTCCGCATGGAGCCCCCGTATCTAGGGGGCTAGCACCTGGCCGTCCTTGCGGGTGAAGACGTGATCGTTCGGATCCTTGCCGACGACCATCTGGGCGAGCTCTTCGATCAGAAAACGGGGCAATGGTACTGCCCGCGTCTGGTGGGTCTTCGGTGTGCTGTAGACGACGCGTCCCGCGACTTCCTTGCCGTCGGCGCGCGGCCTCTCGGCGTCACGCGTGCGGGCGGCGCATGTGGCGCTCTCCGCGACCTCGACCGGTCCACGTAGGTGCCGCTGACAACGTCGGTAGTGACCGAGTCCAGCCATCGCTGGGGGTTGATCTTCCGCGCGAAGTGACGCGCAACCTCCCGGCCCGACGGGTCTCGGTGGCGAGCGCGCCACCTTCCGTCCGCCTGCTTCGCGATGCTGGCCACACGATCACCCCGTCGGTCTCGTCGAATTATCTCCTAGACGGCCGACATTGGCGAGGAGTGATGCACCCGCCTCCGGAGAGCGACAGACGATGATTGAGAGAGGTTGAGAATCGCTGAAACCGTTGCTACATAAGGGTTACAGCATTGTCCTTGATGACCAGACATGGCTATAGACGAACGTCTTGTGGCCCCGGTGTTGCCCGACGAAGATCAATTACGACATCGCGCTGAGCAGTACCGGGTATCGCGCGCGGCGGATGGTCGCACGTCCATCGGATCAGACAGACCGAGACGCGCTCGAACTGGGCAGTCTTGCGGAGCGCCCGCATGACACCGGCCGCGCATCAAGTGGTCGAGGCCGAGCGCCAGTAGTAGTTCGGCTCGAACTATGCAGGGTAGTTGGCTGCTGTTGGTTGGCGCTGCAGGCCAGCAAATCCGGGGGTTCCAGCGTTGGTGGCCGCTGGTCGTTTATGGGCTGTAACGGATCTCCTGCGGAATCGTGGAGATCAACTTCGGATGATCGGCGCGATCTTGTCGCGCGAGCTGAGGCCTTGTGCGAAGCGGCGATGGCGCACTGGGACGCGCGACTACCGATCGGCGTGAACCCGTGACGACCCGTTCTGATCAGGTGCTTGGCGACGCGCACCGACGCGTCGAACTCGACGAGCTGTTTCGGACGTCCCGCCAATCAAGTCGATCGAGGAACTCGCCACGCCGGAGGTGTTCGAGACCGACGAGGAGCTTGAAGAGTTCCTGGCGTTCGTGCGCGCGGACCGCAACGCCAACCTCGCCTGACTGAACATGGCATCGGTTGTCCTCGACATCGACGTTGTATCACTGATCATCAAGGAGCGCTGGCCGCCTCGCTGGCGAAGCTCATCGGCAGGCAGTGCGCCATCACCTCCCGACGTTCGGCGAACTGACCAAGTGGTCGGTCATGCGGAATGGGGTGCGCCTCGGCGGGCAGCACTCGAGCGCTGGCTGGCCGCTCGAACGCCGATTCCAGTCACCGACGACGTCGCGCGCACGGGGGGGCGCGATCTCGGGCTACGCCGAGAAGCGCGGGCGGCCACGGCCGGTAAAACGACACGTGGATAGCAGGCTGCTGTCTCACCTTCGGACTGCCGTTGGCGACGCTGAACGTCAACGACTTCCACGACTTCGCGAACCATGGGGGCCATGCGCTCATCACGGCGTGAACTGAACGGGTCAGCGTCGCCGCGCTGCTGGCTCAGGTCCTGCTCCTCGGTGGACACCCTTGCGTGCCCGATCAACAATCCGGTCATCGTGCACTCCTGAATTCGGCCGAACCGACGGCGGATCGCGTCAGCCGCGGCAGCGGCGAGGCCGATAGGAGTTTTGTAGTACGAATCTTCGGGTGGAGGTTCTGCCGTCGGCGTTCCGGCATGGCGTCGATGCGGAGGACATCCAGCACGCGATCACTCACGCACTCGCCGTCGACCAGGTCAGCGACGATCCCATCCGCTATCTGCTACTCGGCCCGACCGGGCCGCGAACATACTCGAAATCGTCGTGCTGGACCGTCCGCACGGCCCGGCCGTAAGCCATGCCATGGCGATGCCCGCCCAGTATCGCCGACTACTACCCGGAGGGAGATGAGAATGACGAGCAAGCGAAAGGCCCGCGACGAGTCACTTACTGACGCACAGATCGACGCGCTGGCAGACGAGGCCGAAGCCGGCTACGACGTCGAGCAGATCCTGAAGAGCCGCCGCGGCGGCCGCCCACCGCTCGGATCCGCCGCCGCGAGCGTGGAGTCCGTTCGCCTGGACCCCGACCTGAAACGCGACCTTCTGTTGCGCGCCACAGCAGACCGCACCAGTGTCTCCGAGGTCATCCGCCGCGCCATCGGTGAATACCTCCACGCCAGCTGACGGTCGTGCCGCAAGCGGACGACCGGGACCATGGAGTCCGCGGCTGTCAAGGGTACGAGGAGATCGCGCCGTGTGGTGATGGTGTCGCTCTGCCGCTGTTTCTCGGTTGTTTCGAGTGCGTACGGCGTCGCGTGGGCGGCGGCGCCGTGCTCGTCGGCTCCTTGCGGGCGTTGCACAGCGACGTTTCGCGTCTACTTCGCGCACATGATCTAGGTGCCGATCGGTCTCGCTGAGGACGACGGCCATGTAATCGCGAGTTTCTTTTGTGACGTCATGAGGAGGTCGCGGCGCGACTCGATGGTACGGAATGCGTGGTCGACCCAGGTCGGGTTGTCCGATCGTGAACGGCGCCGATGCTGGTTTGCAGCGCGTTCGGTCGGACGTGTCAGTCCCGGTTCCGCATGGCGACGGGCATGGCTGTCGCCATGCCGCCATGGGCACGGGGGCATGTGCCTCTACTCGCGGGCGCGCACTGTCAGGTGGCCGAAGACGCCGGTCTCTCCGTCGCCGACGAGGTACCTGCCATATCACCGGAACCTTTCCGCTGCCAGAGGGCGACAGTAGAGGCATGACTGTGGTCGACTCGCGCGACGACGCCGAACTGCTGCGCGTCGTGGGTGCGGGCGAGCTGTCCGCGATGCGGGTGCTCTATGACCGGCACGCCCCGTGGCTGGCGGTTCGCCTCGCCCGGCGGTGCAACGACCCGGAGGTCGTCGCCGACGTGCTGCAGGACACGTTCGTTGCGGTCTGGCAACACCCGGGGACCTTCCGCGGGGAGGGGGAGGTCGGTGGCTGGCTGTGGGGCATCGCGGTGCGCCGGCTGGTGAGCCGGCTGCGTCGCCGCCGCGACGTCGTGGTCTTCGCCGACGTCCCGCAACAGGGCCGGCTCGAGCCCGACGTCGAGGAGCAGGTCCTGCTCGACGTGGAGTACGGCGAGCTCGGCCCGGCACTGGGCCGGCTCTCGCCGGAGATGCGGGCCGTTCTGCAGGCCACGGTGCTGGACGGTCTGACTACCGGCGAGGCGGCGAAGCTGCTGCAC